>NZ_JAVRBQ020000041.1:0-22198 GCF_034531215.2 Nostoc sp. ChiSLP03a | reverse complement strand
CTGTATACCCTGTTACTTGCGCCACCTCCGCCACCGTTTTTCCTGTCGCTAATAACCAAATTATTTGATAGTGGCTACGTTCTGTTGCTTCTGTCGCCTGACGATAATGAGCCAGTAGTTCTTCCGTACTCATGTGGTTAATGATCGCAATCCGTTTTGGCATAAGACGTAGATAGATACACTGCAACGATCCCAGCTTTATTATAAGTATTTATCCGAACTTGATATTAGGTATTAGCCTTATCCAACCTATAATTTTGTGAATTTGTTGATAAAGTTTGAAATTTCAGTAGAGAAAGTAGTAGATGAGTAAATTTCACTCATCTACTATAGGTAGAGTTAGGAGACAATTTGCATATATACAAGATATTTTATAGAAAAAATAATAAATTATAGCGGTGTTAGTTTAATAGACTATAAAAGTTAGCAAATAAATATGAGCCTCATCTATAAATAATTTTAATATTGTTGCAATAAAAGTGTCATTTCTGAAAGTAAAGTTATCTGGCTCTGATTAACTTGAAAAAAAAAAGTAACAGATGGGTAATTTTTACCCCTCTGCTACAAGCAAACGGAGGTATAAACTTAATTATCTAATTGGCATGAACCAATTCTTGAGGTGCTGCGGCATCATATTCTACAGCTTTCACAAATTCCTTGAGAACGTCTTTGAGTCTTTGGTCAATTTCCTCATCTAACACGACGCTGTGATCGGGTTGTCGTTGAATTTGTTTGTCTACCGCATAAACAGTAGCTAGGATATGCCGCGCTCCTAATTCAGATAACACAGGTTTTAGAGCATATTCAATTGCCAATAAATGAGCGATGGTTCCACCCAAAGCAATTGGTAACACGGGTTTACCTGTTAATGATTTTTGTGGCAGCAAATCTAGAAATGTTTTTAGCACTCCTGTGTAAGCAGCTTTGTAGATTGGGGTGGCAATAATCACACCATCTGCCTTTGCTAATAATTCTTTTGGCTGTTCTAAAGCAGGGCTGTCGTATCGTCCAAAAACTAAATCTTCAGCAGGTAAATCCCGAACTGAAATAATATCTACATGCAAGCCTTCTTGTTGTAAAAGCTGGGCAGTATATTCGACAACACCATAGGTTCTAGATGGATGGGTTGGACTACCTGCGATCGCTAAAATATTTGTCATTCAATTAAACTCCTATGCATTAATCGGAATGGGGAATGGGAAATAACCAATGCCCAATACCCTAAACTTTACTAGGATATGGATGTAGCTTTCTCCTGATGTTGCTGCTTAGGGAAATCTTCATTTGCTACAATCTCACCAAATGGACTTAAGACGTGTTGCTTTTCCACTACGGGTAAATTATCTAATGGCAAATGGGGAAATAGAAGTTCTGCAACTCGATAAGCTTCTTCTAGGTGGGGATAGCCAGAAAGGATAAAGGATTCAATACCTAAATCAGCATATTCTAATATCCTGGCAGCTACGGTTTGAGGATCTCCTACTAAAGCTGTTCCCGCGCCACCCCGCACCAAACCGACTCCCGCCCACAGGTTCGGGCTAATCTCTAATGCCTCACGATTACCGTGGTGTAATTGAGTCATCCGTTGTTGTCCAACTGAATCCATTCGGGCATAAGCTTTTTGGGCTTTTGCGATCGCTTCATCATCTACATACTTAATCAAATCATTCGCCGCATCCCAAGCTTCATTCTCGGTTTCGCGGACAATCACGTGTAAACGAATCCCAAACCGCAAAGTTCGGCCTTGTATTTCTGCAAGTCTTTGAACTGCTGCAATCTTCTCGGCTACTTGCGCCGGTGGTTCGCCCCAAGTTAGATAGACATCTACGTGCTTGGCAGCAATTTTTTGAGCCACAGGAGAGGAACCGCCAAACCACAAGGGCGGATATGGCTTTTGAACAGGTGGAAACAGCAGTTTCCCATCTTGGATATTAAGATAGTCGCCTTGGAGATTGGCTTGTTCGCCACTAGCGATCGCTCGCCATACTGTCAAAAATTCATCTGTTAATTCATAGCGGCGATCGTGATCCAAATGCAAGCCATCTCCCGCCAATTCTACCGGATCGCCACCGGTCACGACATTAATCAGCAAGCGTCCCCCAGAGAGGCGATCAAAAGTCGCCGCCATCCGCGCCGCTACTCCAGGTGATACCAAGCCGGGACGAATCGCTACTAAAAAACGCATTTGTCGCGTCAGTGATACCAAGGTTGACGCTACAATCCAAGCATCTTCGCAAGAGCGGCCTGTAGGCAGCAATGCCCCTGTATAACCAAGGTCATCCACCGCTTGGGCAATCTGCCGCAGATAGGGAAAGCTCACTGCCCTTCCGCCTGTAGCAGTTGCAAGGTAACGTCCGTCGCCGTGGGTTGGGATGAACCATAGTAGCTGCATGAGTCCTGTCCTTTTAAACTACGGTAATTCGATAGAACTACCGTGCTTTATTTATAGTTTTTAGAGTATCACATATTCCATTTAAGTAAGCAAGAATTTTTCCGAAAACTCCGGCATTCCTATCAGAACAATGTATATTAGGCAGTGTCCAAAAAACTAGCGTTGGGTATTGGCATTAGGCAGAGGGGCAGAGGGTAACAGAGAAATGTTTAAATTTTGAATTTTGAATTGATTTCTCCCCTTTCTGTCTCTAGGAAGAATCCAGTAATGGTGGCTTTGTGTATACTTATTTACTTATCCATATTTGTTAAATTAAATTTAATGTACTAAAAACCTATTGATTTGCTGTGCTTAAGTTTTCAGCTACAAAACCTCCCTGCCAATAGGTGCAAAATTGTGTTCTATCTCTAGGAGAAATAAGGCAATGGGGCCGATGTTTATTGCTGCCAACGATTGGCCACATATAGCGTTTAGATTATCTTTGGCGCTTCTGGTTGGTTGCTTGATTGGATTCAACCGTCAGCAAGGAGGTAGACCAGCAGGGATGAGAACATTTATGCTCGTGAGTATGGGAGCAGCACTATTTGTAATGATTCCTTTGCAGGTTGAGGGTGAGAGTCCCTATGCTGCTACCAATGCACTTAGTCGCACAATTCAAGGTGTAGCTACCGGGGTTGGATTTCTCGGAGCCGGATTGATTTTACAAGAGTCTCCAAGAAAATCTGCAACGCCAAAAGTAAAGGGTTTAACTACAGCCGCTTGTGTCTGGACGGCAGCCGGTTTGGGGGCTGCGATTGGTTGTGGTTTGTGGCAAATGGGATTGTTGGGAGGCTTACTGACTTTGATTACCCTAAGTGGTGTAAAACGGCTCAATCGCACATTTGTATTTCTGACGAGTCAGGGTAAACAAAGGACTAATCGGGATCTCACAACCATTTCTGATGAAGATGATGATTGACTATCGTTATCCTCTAATTGAAAACTATACTTGTATTGTCCAAAATTAAGTCAAATCGATCGTATTGCCGCCTAGTATTTTATTGAAAAATAATTTGTTGTTTCTTAGCCAATTTTAATCAGTTTATCAGGGTTAATTCAGAGCGATCGCTGATTATAGTCATTCATGTAGGGAATCCCGTACTGGAATTAATTGGCCAGTGAACCGGAAAATAGAAAATAATAGATATATGGACAAACGCTATTTTTTACAGGCTAGTGCAGTCATAGTCGGCACAGCACTGTTATCAAGGTATATCAATTGGGGGTCACAAGCAATGACAACTTCTCAAAGTGGATTTGAAGTTACCAAACCAGAGTCAGAATGGCGCACAATTTTAACGCCAGAACAGTTCAATGTATTGCGTAAACATGGGACTGAACGCCCTTACACCAGTCCATTGGATAAGAAATACGACAATGGTACTTATTATTGTGCCGCCTGCGAACAACCACTGTTTACATCTGATACCAAATTTAATAGTGGTACTGGCTGGCCTAGCTTCTTTAATCCAATTGAAGGTGCGATCGCCACAACTGTAGACAAGTCGTTGTTTATGACCAGAACTGAAGTGCATTGTAGTCGCTGTGGCGGTCATCTGGGTCATGTTTTTGATGATGGGCCTGCACCCACTGGGAAGCGCTACTGCATGAACGGTGTTTCGCTAAAATTTGAGCCTGCTTGATAAGTTGCGTCACCGATAGCGTAGGATTAGCGAGTCAAAACCTTCCTGTGTCGTTAACGCTGCACTATCGAGCGTCACAGCCCGTCCTCACATTGCACACATAACTTAAATCATCAGATTTTCATAACTTTTTCTGTTCAGTGCTATTGAACAAAGTATTGTCAGGGTAGCATAGCTAGCTGTGCTACCCTAATTATTTACAGCGTCGCTACAAGCTCCTTTAAGCGATCGCGTCCATCCCGAAAGACGGGCCAACCATCCCCCACCAGCACTGCTTCTACCCGACTCAGTTGAGCCAACCTGCGAATAGAAGCAACAGCCTCCTCTCGATTCAACAGCTTGTCATCTGGTAAAATTGTCAAGCTACCTGCTTTGCGTGCCCGGACTAAATCCCCTGTAATTAAAGTTGTCTTTTCTAGTAACAGAGCCAACTCACCGGGAGTTTTAGAACCATTGAGTTCAATCACTTCCAGTCCTGGGACAAATTCTTCACCATCAGATAGCCAGCGATCGCAAGGTATAGGAAAAGTGTCTTTTTCTGCGATCGGGCCAGCAATCTTAGCATAGGTTTGATCGGCAATTTCTTTACTTGCCCTGACATGCTCAGAATTTGTGAGCACAATCCAAACCACACCACCGAGGGATTTTAGATGATTCCAATCATGGTTTGATAGGGCTACTGGGTCAATCAAGATGTTGCCATCTGGGCGAATCCAGGCAATCCCATTGAAATCAATATTTCTTGCCGGATTGAAATTAGACCAGCTATACAGATCGGGACGGTGCAAAGATTTCATGATGATTCTGGATCGATACTTCAATAATTGACTATTAATCTCAATAATTAAGTATATAGATAATAAGGGCATTGGGCATTGGGCATGGGGAAGAGACAAGGTAGACGAAGAAGAGGGGGGAGACTTGTTCAATAATTCCTCCTTGTCCCCTTGTCTCCTCTGCTCCCCTGCCCCCTGCCTCCTGCTTCTTCCTCTGGATCAGAAATTTGAGTATATAGCACAAGTCTTGGTGGTTAGGACATCAAAAGACGATAAAACTTAGACACAAAAAGGCTTTTCACCCAGTCCCCAGTCCCCATTACCCCTTATCCCCAGAGGGGACCCCACCATCCCCAGTCCCTTGTTATACTACGATAAATCTATCAGTATTATGGATTTAGTCTGGGTTACAGAAATTCCCGGATAACGGCAATAACGATCGACGGAGGTATAGGGGTGAGTGAGATTAAGCGCCAAAAAATATCATCAGCGAAGGCAGAACAGTTTACAGAGTCTGTGATTCGAGAAATGACCAGGGTGGCACTGCAACACGATGCAGTGAATCTAGCACAAGGGTTCCCTGATTTTCCTTGTCCACCAGAATTGAAACAGGCAGCATATCAGGCGATAGAGGCAGATGTTAATCAGTATGCCATTACTTGGGGCGATCGCCCATTTCGTCATGCGATCGCTAACAAAGTTCGTTGGTATCTCGGCTTAGATATCGATCCCGAAACCCAAATCACCGTTACCTGCGGTTCTACAGAAGCAATGGCATCTGTGATGCTGGCGACAGTCGATCCCGGTGACGAAGTAATTGTATTTGAGCCATATTACGAAAACTACGGTCCCGATGCAATTTTAGCTGGTGCTATACCCCGCTACGTGACACTGCATCCTCCCCATTGGACATTTGATGAAGCACAGTTGCGTCAAGCTTTCAATGCCAATACCAAAGCGATTATTATCAACACACCCCATAATCCCACAGGTAAAGTCTTTAGCCGTGAAGAACTCACTTTAATTGCAGAACTTTGTCAAAAATGGGATGTGTTAGCGTTCACTGATGAAATCTATGAACATATTCTCTATGACGGCATTCAACATATTGCCCTAGCAACCCTTCCCGGAATGGAAGAACGCACCGTTACGATTAACGGTTTATCTAAAACTTATAGCGTCACTGGATGGCGAGTCGGCTACATTCTGGCAAACCCCGAATTGACAGGGGCGATTCGCAAAATCCATGATTTTCTCACCGTTGGCGCACCTGCACCATTGCAACGAGCCGGAGTTGCCGCCATGCAACTGCCACCATCCTATTATGAAGAACTAGCCAAACTTTATCACCAGAAGCGAGACAGCATTTTACAAATTCTAGACCTAGTTGGCATTCCCTATTTCGTTCCTCAAGGAGCCTATTACGTACTTGCAGATATTTCCAAATTTGGCTATAAAACAGATGTTGAATTCACTTACCATCTGATTAAAGATATTGGTGTCGCTGTAGTTCCTGGTTCCAGTTTTTTCAGTCAACCAGAAAAAGGACATTCATTGATTAGATTTTGCTTTAGCAAAAGACCTGAGACATTAGAAGCAGCGAGCGATCGCTTACTGAAATTGCAATCAAATCTATAACCTACATCATATCTTATGTAATTTGTGAAAATTACTTTTTTCGAGGAAATTTTCTTTTAAGTGCAGTTGGAATTCCATTATGAATTACGAATTTTTCAAGACCTATATCTTCCAGTTAATATAAATTAATCAAATACAAGTTAATATAAATTTACAAATGCTTAGTTTAGGCATTCATTTGTTAAAAGCAATAACATTATTTTCAAGTTAAATGTAACTCTAACTTTTGATCCTCAAGCAAAGTTGACTTGGCACATGAAATCCCACTCTGAAACGAGCGTTTCTAAGCTTTAATGTATAACAGTTTCCAACAAAACAACACCAAACTAGTGTAGAATTAGTTCAGATTTCCGGTAATTATATCGGGATAGTAGGCTTAAAATTTATCTATTAAAAACCCCATTGACTCTTTAAAAAGATAAGACTAATGTGATAAATAGTCCTTCGGGGACACTATTTTATGCATCAAAAAATCAGGAGGTACTTCCGATGATGATGATGATGATGACTGAAACCATGACTCCAGAAATGCAAACTTGCATGGATGTTTGTATGGACTGTCATAAAATGTGCATGGAAACCATGACTCATTGCATGAGCAAAGGTGGTCAGCACATGGATAAGAACATGATGAGCATGATGAGCATGATGCGCGATTGCTCTGAAATGTGCATGATGTGTATGAATATGATGATGAGCGGTTCTGAGTTCATGGAACGCACTTGTATGCTTTGTGCGGAAATGTGCGATCGCACTGCAATGGCGTGTGAGATGATGAGCGATGACGCGAAAATGATGGAATGTGCTGCTGCTTGCCGTAAGTGTGCAGAGTCTTGCAGAAGTATGCACATGATGCCCGCATAATTCCACAACAATCTAGCAGAAGTTTCTCTGCAACCTAATATTCAAGCGCTCAGACTCTTTGGATCTGGGCGCTTGAAGTAAGTACTTATAAAATTCTCGGTTGATGCAAGTCTAAACCAATACTTTAAAATTAATTAATATTACTTAAAATAGTTTCAGAATTAGAGCGATGTCTGCGTTAGCCAAGTGAGAACTCTGTGTCTGTGATTTTGCGGCTGCTGTAAAGGTAAGTGAGTCTGCGGTATCACACTAATTAAGAATTTTGCGATCGCAACGCTTAGTGAAATATCGAAGAGAAGGACGTAACGTCTATTATAGTCTAGCCGATCGCCATATCATCAGCCTTTATCAGGAGGTTTCAGAGCATTTGAAAGAGGTGAAGGATTAAATTACAAACTGAGTAGATTGCATTCAGTAACTCTTGGCTGTTATAACAAATCGCAGACTTAGAAAATCAACATTTTTTAGCTTCCTGTTGGCGTAAGGAAAACCCACTGCCCCAATGATTAGAGTAATCAATTCCAATGTGCGCTAGCTAATAGTACTGAAAAAATATATAGGACTCCTATTTGATTTTTGAAAAACTTAGCATACCTCAAAGAGTCTTCTTTCCTCTTCCCTATTCTCTCCCTACGCAAGTAATTTCAGAAATCAAACCGGATTCTTATAAATAGATATTTATGGTTATATTGTGAAAATATCTACAGAAATCCAAAAACCTCTAAATTTTGTGTAATTTATACTTATTGAAAGGTGTAATTTTTAAAACACAAATATAGTTTAAATTTTATATAATAATTTTATTTGATTTATCAAATAAAACTTTGAAATACCTATAGATACTTATTTTATGTTTACGTATTTTCTCAGGTTTTAATTTGGATTACTATAGTTTTTTTAATAGCGATCGCCACTAAAAATTTCACCCAAATTTCATATCGATATGAAACACTAAAAAAGGAGTACTATTCAAACTCCTTAAATTACTCACAAAAGCAATGTAACTAGCTAAAGAAAGCGGTAGTCCAAATTTGCACATTAAATGCCAACATCCAAAGGCGATTTTGCTTTCTCACTAACTTAGGACACAACAAGCTATGGGAATCTCTAATTTGTTTCAATCTTCTACTCCACTGCATTATGTTTCATTGACAATGTTGATGTTACTACTAAGTACTCCTACTACTGTTTTAGCTGGTGGTGGTCACGACCACAGTGGCAGCAGTTCGTTTCAAGCAGGAGGCGAATCGACGGGTTCTGTGGAAGTCGATGCAGAAACCGCAAAACTATTAGGAGTTAAGGTAGAACCAGTGCAACGCCAACGATTAGCGATTGGTATTAAAACTACTGGACAGATTGAAACTTTGCCTAGTCAGCAAGTAGAAGTCACCACCCCAATTCAAGGAGTAAAAGTAGTTGAACTGTTGGTAGAACCAGGCGCACTAGTAAAGAAAGGTCAACCCGTCGCTGTTGTCACCAGTCCTGATTTAGTAGAATTGCGAGTCAATTCTCAGGAAAAACTGGCACAAGGACAGGCTGATTTACAGCAGGCTGAAGCTGACTTGAGGTTAGCACAACAAAACCGCGATCGCTATCAACAAATAGCCGCAGATGAAATCGCCCAAGCCCAAAGCCAAGTCGCATTTGCTCAAGAAAAGTACGACAAAGATCGAGTGTTAGCTACTGAAGGTGCTTTGCCACGTCGCAACGCCCTAGAATCTCAAACCCAGCTAGCAGAAGCTAAAGCTAAACTAACCGCAGCCGACAGCCGCCGCGATGTGATTGCGGCTGAAAATCAGCTAAAACGCGCTCAAGCAGCAGTTAGTCTCGCGAAGTCCAATATTAATCGCAGCAGTGCTATTTATGAAACGCGGCTGCTACAACTAGGAAACAGCGCTAATGCTAAAGGGCTAATTACAGTAACAGCTCCGATTTCCGGCAAGGTTATTGATAGAGAAGTTACTATCGGCCAATCATTTCAGGACGCAGGTGGCAAGTTGATGACGATTGTAGATGATAGTCGGGTGTTTGCCACAGCGAATATTTATGAAAAAGATTTAGGCAAGGTAAGAACAGGTCAACCCTTAAGGATGAAGGTTGCTAGCGTACCTAATCAAACTTTTACAGGCAGAATTATACGGATTGGCTCAGTAGTGGCAGGAGAAACACGAGTAGTACCAGTACAAGCCGAAATCAATAATGCCAGAGGACAACTTAAGCCCGGAATGTTTGCCGAACTTGAAGTTTTAACAGACCAAAAATCTCCAGCTACTTTAGTAATTCCTAGTTCTGCTGTAGTCGATGCCAATAATAAGAAATTGGTTTATGTCCAAAACGGTAATGCCTTTCAATCTGTGGAAGTTGAGTTAGGACAAACCTCTGGAGATTTAATTGAGATTAAAAGTGGTTTATTCGAGGGAGATTCAGTAGTTACTCAACGTGCGCCACAACTTTATGCACAATCGTTGAAGGGTGGTAGTAAAGAAGAAAATCACGAAGAAGGTGATTCGCACTCAGAAGAAATTGATCCTCAAACTAACAGCTTCCCTCTACCTTTATGGTTGCTAGGTGCAGGGGGAGGAGTGGCGATCGCAACTTTGGCTTTTGTCGCTGGTAGTTTCTGGTCTAACCGTCGTATCCGTTCCCGTGTACTACCAGTAGGTGACGGGTTCAATTATGAAACCGAGCTTTATATCGACAACCACAAACAACCAACCGCTTCTATTTCTACTGAAGAACAGGAAAAATCTCATCGTTCAGACAGTCATTAACACTTCATGAAAACAAAATCAAAAATTAGCAATCAACAATTCAATAAATAATGATTAGTGCAGTAGCTAAATGGGTAATTTCTCGATGCTGGTTAGTAGTAATTGCGGCACTTATTTCCACAGTAATCATATTATTTAATACCATTCCGCAAATGCCGTTGGATGTTTTCCCCAACTTCGCACCTCCCCAAGTCGAAATTGAAACAGAAGCTCCCGGACTTGCTCCTGAAGAAATAGAATCTTTGGTGACATTACCAATTGAAAGCTCAATCAACGGTACACCAGGGATCAGTGCAGTTCGTTCTTCCTCTTCAGCAGGACTTTCTGTAGTCAGAGTTGTTTTTGGCTGGCGAACAGATATCTATCAAGCCCGCCAGTTGATACAAGAACGACTGCAACAAGCAGTGAGTAAGCTACCCGAAGGAATTGAAACACCTAGACTTGCTCCGATTAGTTCGCCTATCGGCACTGTATTAAAATATGCTTTCACAGTAGAAGCAGAAGAAGAAAACCAAAACCTCAAATCCCAAATTGATTTGATGGAAGTACGCCGCATCATTGATTGGCAAGTGACAAACCGCCTTTTAGGAGTCCCTGGCGTTAGTCAAGTGCTAGTGTATGGCGGTGATGTGCGTCAGTATCAAGTACTAGTAGATCCCAACAAACTCAGAGCTTTTAATGTATCCTTGCAGCAAGTATCTGAAGCAGTACAAGGAGCAAATGTCAATGCTCCTGGTGGCTTTTTAATCACACCTGATAAGCAAACTTTGATTCGGGGAATTGGGCGAATTGAATCCCTGGATGATTTAAAACAATCTGTGATTGTTGCCCGTCAAGGAACGCCTGTGCGGTTGGGAGATGTTGCCGAAATTAAAATTGGCGGTGCGATTAAGATAGGCGATGGCAGCTTAAATGGCAAAGATGCAGTAGTGGTGATGGTAAATAAGCAACCCCTAGCTGATACTCCTACCGTTACCCGTGCCATTGAAACTGCAATGACAGAGTTGGAAGCAGGTTTACCTCAAGGAGTAAAGGTAACACAAACCTTCCGCCAAGCAGATTATATCGATGCTTCACTAGAAAATGTCAGATCGGCCTTGGTGGAAGGCAGTATTATTGCTGCACTTATCCTCATTCCTTTTTTGATGAATTGGCGGACTCTGGGAGTTGTGCTGTTAAATTTTGCCCTAACTTTTATATTTTCATTACAAGTATTATCTTTTTTGGGCTTAGGGCTGAACACAATGACTTTGGGAGGATTAGCCGTAGCCATTGGTACAGCAATTGATGATGCCATTGTCTATGCGGAAAATGTTTTTCGTTTGTTGCGACAAAATAAGTCCTCTCCCAACCCTCGTCCGGTACTAGAAATTATTTTTGCAGGAGTACAGGAAGTTCAAGAATCTCTAATTGGAGCAACTTTAATTACTATTGTCGTTTTTGCTCCGATATTTGCCCTCGCAGGTGTAGAAGGTCGAATTTTTGGCCCAATGGGCATAACTTATCTGGTAGTGGTCATGGTTTCCAGTTTGGAATCATTACTAGTGAGTCCGGCGTTATGTGCAATTTTACTTCCGCACAAAAAAATGCCGTTAAAAGAACCATTAATACCCCGAATTTTCAAGCGGCTATATTATCCTTGTTTAGATTTTGCTATCCACAGTCCCATGATTATTATCTCTGTGGCTGTGGCGGGAATGGTAGCGGCAATAGTGATTTTTCCAGCTTTAGGACGGGCTTTTTTACCAGAGTTTCAAGAAACAACTTTGGTCAATACTTTAGCTCTTTATCCAGGCTCATCTTTAGAAGCTACTAACAGTGCAGCCTTTGTATTGGAGACTAAACTCAAAGACGATTTCAGGTTAAAATATGTGCAATTACGGGCAGGACGCGCCCCTAATGACCCAGATGCAGCACCCGTAAATCTCGCTCACCTCGACATTGGGTTGAGCGACAAAGGAATGGAAAAACGTAAAGAGACAGTAGAATGGTTGCGAGAAGAATTTAATCAAGTACCGGGTGCAGCCGCGAATATAGGTGGATTTATTTCGCACAGAATTGATGAAATATTATCCGGGGTTAGAAGTCAAATTGCTGTGAAAATATTTGGCTCAGATTTAGAAGAACTCCGCAGAATTGGTAAACAAGTTGAAGGTGTAATGTCATCTGTGTCTGGGCTTGTGGATTTACAATTAGAACCGCAAGTTCCCATCGAACAGATTCAAATAAAATTTGACCGTGTTGCCGCATCACGTTATGGTTTAACTGTTGGGCAACTATCTAACATAATTGAAACTGCACTTAATGGCAAAGTAGTATCGCAAGTTTTGGAGCAGCAACAAAGTTTTGATTTAGTGGTGTGGTTACAACCACAATACCGGAATAATTTACAAACAATTGAAAATTTATTAGTTGATATCCCTTCTGTTGGGGGAGATGCAGGGGCAAATAAAATTCCTTTAGCTAAGGTGGCTAAAGTTACTTATAGTACTGGCCCCAATACTATTAACCGGGAAAATGTCTCTCGTCTAATTGTAGTATCTGCGAATGCTCAAGGTAGAGATTTGCGATCGCTAGTCAATGAAATTCAAAACAAAGTCAAGTCCCAAGTACAATTGCGCTCTGGTTACTTTATTCAGTATGGCGGTCAATTTGAAGCCGAAGAAAGAGCCTCACAAAATATTTTGATTTTCAGTGGCATTTCCTTCGTAGTAATTACGGTATTAATGTATCTTTCTGTCAAATCTATTGCTTCTACAGCAATGATTATGATTAACTTGCCCATCGCTTTAGTCGGAGGTGTAATTGCTGTAGCATTAACAGAAGGCGTTGTTTCAGTTGCTTCCTTGGTAGGTTTTGTGACTTTATTTGGTGTAGCTACTCGCAACGGACTGCTTTTAGTAGACAATTACATAACTAAATTTGATAGCGGAATGTCGTTAAAAGAAATCCTGATAGCTGGGTCAATGGAGCGACTCAATGCTATTTTGATGACATCATTTACTTCGGCTTTGGGATTAGTACCATTAGTCATTGCAGTAGGGCCAGGTAAGGAAGTTTTGCAACCACTTTCGATAGTAGTATTGGGTGGTTTGTTTACTTCTACAGCATTAACCTTAATAGTTTTACCGGCTTTGTATTCTAAATTTGGCAAATTTTTATTGCCTCAGAAAAATCTAGCCTTTGTGGAGGATGGTAAGGTTGCTAATCCTGTTTTAAAAAATTAATTTTCTTAGAACAACTCTGCCAGCTTGTGATGCAGGCATAAGTTGCATTAGAGGCAAGTTTTTAGTTGTTAATTTCCCAAATATTGAGGAGTGTAAATCAATGAATTTGTTAAAAACTAGCTTTGTATTTTTAGGCAGTGTCAGCTTGCTTTTCTTAGGTGCTTGTAGCGGTAGTAATCAAGCTGCAAATTCAGAGAATAATTCAGCAGCATCAACAACAACGGCTGCCAAGACTGAAACCACAGCAAAAGATAATCACTCAGAAAATGATGGTCATTCTCATAATAAAAATAATGCTCAAGGTCATTCCGAAGATGGCAAAGGCGAACATTCACACGGCGGTCAAATTATTGAGTCGGGGCAGTATCATTTAGAGTTTCTTGCTGAACCGGAAAAGAATGTAACTCACATAGATTTCTATTTAAAGAAAGGAGAGAAGCGCGATATAGTTTCAAATGCCAAGGTAACGGCTCAAATTCAACTACCTGATGGGAGTCAAAAATCACTTCCCCTCACCTATGAAGCTAAAGAACAACATTATCATGCTGTACTTTCTGAAAAAGCAGCAGGTGAGTATAAAGTTGCTATTCTGTCTGATATCAATGCTGAAAAGGTGAACGGTCGCTTTACTTTTAAACGATAATTAACAGCAAGTGGTAGCAATAATCTTTAATTATTGCTACTGTCCCAGTGGTTTATATATCTAATTTTCTACAAATACAAAAAATACTAATTTTATGTCTATTTGTAACATAATAATAACAACTTTAAATACTAATATTTTGCTTCTTCAACTGTTTGTCAATATCGTTATATTTTAAAACGAAGTTAGAAAGAGCTTTGAGTCTATAACCAGACTATAAAAAAGTATACGTTTACGAAACGTTACGGCTCTATCAAAGATCTTTATTTATTTTTATTTTTAAAAAATTCCTTGAACTAGCTAAAATTTCACCCAAATTTCATCTCACTTTGTCAAGCTATTAAGAGGTAACATCTTTCACCGAAGATGATTCTGATAATTGATGGATATAGTGAGGTAATCATAAGAGGGTAATGAATAGAAAATTGATACACACGTCGATTTTAGCCTTAAGTATGGTAGTTTTAGTTCCAGCTACTTATGCAAATTCTACACCAAAATCTAGTAACTTTCCTCACGTTATTAGCTTAGGGGAATCTCCTCAAGGTATTCGCCACTGGAGAATTCTCAGACATACTTTAAAAATAGCAGTTCCCCAAAACAGTAAGGCTATTTCTCAGCTAATAATCGAAGCTCCAGCTAACATTGTTCTTAGAGAAAGTATTGATGTGTCCGAGGAATCTGGTAAAGAAATTCCGGCAAAAGTTTCTATTCAAGGCAAAAAAGCTACGCTAGAGTTTTCTGAGTCAGTCGCTCCTGGAACTATCATCATCGTAGAAATGAAAAATGTTAAAAAAACAGCAATGGCCACTGGTGATAAGTCCTACAAGATATCTACAATTCTTGCTGGTATGAATGTAGAGTTACCAATTGGTGTCGCTCAATTGCGTGTAATTTAATGAACAAGTTGCTAAGATACATCTCTGGATTATGAAAGTTTTGCTAGTGGAAGATGAGCCAGATTTGGGTGCATCGATTCAGCGAAAGTTGAGTAAAGAAAGATATATTGTTGACTGGGTTTTGGATGGAAATGAAGCCTGGATTTATCTAGAACATGATTGGACTCAATATACACTGGCAATTTTTGATTGGTTGCTACCGGGAATGTCAGGTTTAGAACTGTGCAAGCGTTTAAGGGATCGGGGCAACGCTTTACCAGTGCTAATGTTAACCGCTAAAGATAGCATGGCAGATAAGGTTGCTGGACTAGACGCAGGGGCTGATGACTATCTGATCAAGCCGTTTGGCATGGCAGAACTACTGGCACGGTTGCGGGCTTTGCAAAGGCGAGCTTCCTTTGGAGGTGCAACACTTACACCCCAGTTCCAGCCTTTACAATTGCACGTTGGTGGCCTTATCCTAGATTGCGGTAATTGTACAGTTTATCGTCAGTATTCTAATGGGGAAAATAAGGTAATTTATTTAACAAAAAAGGAATTTCAATTATTAGAGTACTTGATGAAACGTCCTAATACAGTTATTACTCGCGACCAGATTTTGAATCATCTGTATGCTTTTAGTGCAGAACGCGTTAGTAATGTAGTAGCAGCTCAAATCCGACTTTTGCGACGTAAATTATCGGAGTATGGTTGTGATGGGCTAATCGAAACAATCCCTAGTATGGGCTATCGTTTCAATCCTGGCAATGCAAATTCGACTATTTCGTAAGACTCGCTGGCAATTGGCTACCTGGTATGCGGTAGTTATGGCTTTAATTCTGTCCTTATGCGGTTTCGTGGTTTATGAGGTAATTATTGATGCTTATGTGGTTTCTATCAACCGGGAACTGGAATCGGTAGCGGGTACACTTCATGATGTAATTGAACCAAATTTGAAACAACCTGGTATTACAGAGCCAGTTTTTCGGCAGGTTTTACCAAATATTTGTTTAGCCCAGTCCAGTTGTTCTACCCAAAAAATTCTGCGCCACGGTAAAACCACCCCTGATGAACACGGCATTTTTAGTCCTGTATACAAAGATAAGCAATATTACATCCGTTTTGTCGATGGTTCAGGACGGTTAATTGCAGTGGCAGGTTTCCAAGCGGATGAATTGCCACCGACTGTGCAAACCCAAGTTTGGCAAACACTCAAAGACTTACAAGGTAATCGTTACAGTCAAAAGTCTTTACTGCTGCACACTCAAGATAATCAATATTGGGGCTATATTCAGGTAGGGCGCAGTTTAAATGACCTTGATAATCGTCTCGCGGCTTTGAAAGTAATTTTGGCGCTAGGATTGCCAATTACGGTATTGTTAGTTGGCGGTTCTAGTTGGTGGCTGGCAGGGTTAGCAATGCGACCAATTGACTCTTCGTATAAACAAATGCAACAGTTTACGTCTGATGCCTCTCATGAGTTGCGTACTCCTCTAGCAGCGATTAATGCAACGGTAGAAACTTTATTTGATATGGAGTATCTATCTGAGGAGGCGCGAGATATTTTGGCATCTATTCAACGTCAAAATTATCGACTAGCTGAATTAGTTCAGGATATGCTGTTACTGTCTCGATTGGAACAGCAAACGCAGGCGACACAACAAATACATTGCTGTTTGAATATTTTGATTAATGACCTCTTGGAAGAATTTTCAGCGTTAGCGGCTGCGGCTTCTTTGCATCTCACATCTTTGGTGTTATGTCAAGAGCTTTTATACGTAATGGGAGATGAAGACCAACTGTTACGTGTACTTTCTAATCTAATTGCTAATGCTATTCAATACACCCCTGCTGGCGGTTATGTAACTGTCATCCTCAAACGCACCAACGGTCATGCTGTAATTGAAGTTCAAGATACAGGTATTGGCATTGCATCGCACGAGCAAAAGTGGATTTTTGACCGTTTTTATCGAGTGAACAGCGATCGCTCACGTCGTACTGGTGGATCTGGATTGGGATTAGCGATCGCGCAAGCAATTGTTCAGGCTCATGGAGGTAGTATACAGGTGCAAAGCCAAGTTGGTAAAGGTAGCTCCTTTATCGTTCACTTACCCTTGACAGAAAAACAGAAGCAACTGACCTGTCTATCAACAGATGAAAATTGAGTGGAATTGAGATTGCATTGTGTATCTTTGCGTTCACTCCATCAAAATCAACCGCAGAGGATCTAAACGCACATACCAAGGAAAAGGCTGGTCTTTCATCGTCGCCCATTTTTCTTTAAAGACTTCAGCTTGCAGATGGTAATCTTGAGAATTCTTTCCAGTCGAATGTAATTTGAGAAACAACGTCATTCGATGGGGCGTTTCACTTGTTCGTACTACCCAACAGGGAAAGGTATTTTGCTGTGATGAGTCGTTGGTAAAAATAAACTGATGGGCACGAATGCCGACATGCGATAATTCGCTCTTAACTGGTTCAATTACTTGCAAAGTACAACCCCAATCAATCGCTTCCACCTGTTGAGATGACTGGAGAACAGCGCGGGAGAAGTTTTTACATCCAGTAAGTTGGGCGACACTAACGGTAGCAGGATGCTGGAAAATCTCATGTTTGCTACCATAATGAACGGCTCTGCCATGCTCCAATACCAACAGATTTGGACAAATCCGATAAGCTTCTTCCATATTATGGGTGACAAATAGAGTCACACCTTGGTAATCAGCAAGAGTTTCTGTCATTTGCTGTTCTAATTGACTACGCAGATGTGTATCAAGTGCGGAAAACGGCTCATCTAAAAGCAATGCTTCCGGTTGACTCGCTAATGCTCTTGCTAAGGCTACCCGTTGTTGTTGTCCCCCAGAAAGTTGGTGCGGATAGCGATCGCCTAATCCCTGCAACTGCATTGCTATTAGTTGCTCCTCAACCTGTACCCGAATACTTCCAGCAGATAGGTTTTTGGGCAAGCCGAAAGCGATATTTTGCGCCACACTCATATGGGGAAACAGAGCGTAATTCTGCACTAAAAAACCGATGCGGCGATCGCGGCTGGGTAAATTAATTCCTTGTTCGGAGTCAAACAGAACTCTCCCATTTAAAACTATGCGTCCACTAGAGGACGTTTCTACCCCTGCAAGGCAGCGCAAAATCATGCTCTTACCTGCTCCAGAACCCCCCAACAATCCCAAAGGATGTTCATTACTACTGAAAGCAACTCTTAAATCAAAGCTAGGAAGTATTTTTTCAATATTGACAAACAATCCACCAGATTCAAAGCTAGATTGCGGAGTATAAAGAATTTCTCCCCCTGCTCCCTGCTCCCTGCTCCCTGCTCCCCTCCTCTTTTCTCTCAATTCTTGCCAGAAGTTGACTGCAATAATTCCAAAAAGAGAAATCACCATAATTGCGATCGCCCAAAACCAAGCCTCATTCATTGCTCCCGCTTCCACAGCAAAATAAATCGCCATTGGAATTGTCTGCGTTTGTCCGGGAATGTTACCAGCCAGCATCAATGTCGCACCGAATTCTCCTAAAGCACGGGCAAAAGCTAACATTGTGGCGGCAACAATGCCGGGTAGTGCTAAGGGTAAACTGATGCGCCAAAAGATTGTAGTTTCATTTGCACCAAGGGTTCTAGCTACTCGCAGCAGATTACCATCTATTTGTTCAAAGGCTCCTAGTGCAGTTTTATACATTAAAGGGAAAGAAACTACCGTGGCTGCGATCGCCGCACCATACCAAGTAAAGACGATGCTGAAGTCAAAAGCCCCCATGAATTTCCCTACAGGGCCATTTTTGCCAAAAAATAGCAGCAACAAGAACCCGACAACTGTGGGCGGTAAAATCAGGGGTGCAATAAAGATACCCTCAATTAACGATTTACCTTTGCCACGATATCCCAGCATCCAGTAGGCAGCAGCGATACCCAAAAAGAAGGTAATAAATGTGGCAAGTAATGAAGTTTTGAGTGATATCCAAAGAGGCGATAAATCCAATGGCATAGTTGCGTAGGGAAGAATTAGCTCAACTAATCCCTAATTTACCAACTTTGGCTTGAATATGTTGGAAAAAGTTGGTAAATTACATCACAATCAAGGAAATCCCAAAAATATCCAAGCTTTAAACAAGATTCGCCTTCAGTTAGGTATCAAATATCAGAATTCGATACGGTTTACGATCGTTTGATACTCATCTTGAAACCAACTGCTAAAATTGTTGGGAATTACCCAAGTGTAAAAACCTTAGTAAACACATCCTGTTAGCAGTATTTAATACTACCGTCAACAGAAAGTGCATCCTCCTCCTACCAGCAATCAAAAAAAACCTCAAGACCTTTTCTTAGTATGCGGACTCAAAAGTTTAGGGCAACATTGCGTTGCAATCCTCAAGGAATACGATGTTAAAGTCAGTGCCATTGAGGATGTGCAGCCCGAACATTGGGAAGTCCCAGAAGTACCTAACTTACTAGAAAAGTTAATCGTAGGAGACTGCCGCCAGCCAAGTGTTTTAGAGCAAGCAGGTATATGTCAGTGTCGTTCCATACTTTTAGTAACCAGAAATGAGCGGATAAATATAGAAGCTGCCTTTGCAGCACGGCGTCTGAATCCGCACGTTCGCTTGATTGTACGTTCTGACAAACAAAATTTCAACAAACTCTTGTGGGAAAATCTCGGTAATTTTGTTGCCTTTGAACCTACTCATCTTTCAGCTCATGCCTTCGCTCTGACAGCCCTTGGTTCTGAAGCTATTGGATATTTCACCTTAGAAGGGCAACTGTTGCAAGTCATAAAGCATCAGGTACAAGCAAAGGATAGCTGGTGTAATGGCAAGCCAGTACATAGACTTAATCTGACAACTCGCCGCATCTTGAGTCATACACCTGTTTCATCTAAGCCACTCAAAGAATTGTTTGGCTGGAATCCAGAGGCAGAAGTACAGGTAGGAGACACGCTAGTTTACATTGATGTGGCATACGATTTAGCTTTCTCTGAACAACGCCGACAATCTTATAATCAAAAGTGGCATTGGCAACAGTTTATCCAAGGTATCACAGCGATAAATCTCAAGGAGAAAATAGTCCAATTTTGGCAATCTTACTACCAAAGCCAAAATCAAATCCGGCGAATTGCAACAATCTATGCGATTACTGTAATCATCCTGTGGTTTGTTGGGATAGTTCTTTACTGCTTATATTATCCTGATATCAGCATCCAAGAAGCTTTCTATGCGACAGCAATTTTGCTCTTGGGAGGATACGGAGATTTATTTGGTGGTGTTGAGTTTGCAACGCAATCAAAGCCCTCAGACGCTATTCCTTGGTGGTTGCGGTTGTTTAGCCTGGGACTAACGTTGACAGGTCAAGCTTTCGTGGGAGTATTATATGCACTGCTGACTGATGCTCTTGTCACTTCAAGATTCCATTTTTTCAATTCCCGCCCTCCAATACCACAACGCAACCATCTGATAATTATTGGCTTAAATCGCTTGGGACAAAAAGTAGCTGCTCTTTTGCAAGAACTCAACCAGCCGTTAGTAGGAATTCATCCTACCACTCTCGACCAAGAAACTTTACCCGATATGCCCTTTATCGTTGGTAATGCTACCGAAGCACTCATTAAAGCGAATATCTCCCATGCTAAAAGCATCATTTTAGTTGGGGACGACAATATGGAAAATCTGGAAATTGGTTTGATGGCTCATGCAATGAATCCCGCCACTACCTTGATTATCCGCTCTCAAGACCGCCAATTTAGTGATAATGTCGCTCCTCTGTTCCCTTATGCTCAAGTTATATGTGGTGCGGTTTTGTCGGCAGAAGTTTTTGCTTGTGCTGCTTTTGGAGAAAATGTTCTCAGCTTGTTTCACTTGAATGAGCAAATAGTCATGGTGACGGAATACAAAATTGAAAATGGCGATACCTTAAATGGATTGCTTTTATCTGAAATAGCTTCTGGCTACAGTGTTGTACCGATTCTCTACCAGAAAGATCAGCAAGACAATTACTCTTTAATGCCCTGGTATGATGTTAAGCTTGATGCTGGCGATCGCTTGATTGTTTTAGCCACAAGCAGTAGTTTGCAGCGAATTGAATGGGGTGAAATGCTGCCTCGCCTTTGGCAAGTGCAGATTGAAAAAGCTCTGACTACAAATGCCATTATGTATGGTGCCCAAGAGATAGTTTTGATTACGGGATGTAGTTCCACGACCGCTAGACAATGGATGAATAATTTGCCTAGAGTGTTGCCAATACCACTTTATAAACATCAAGCTCAACGTCTCGTGCGCGAATTAACAAAAGTACAAGTTTTGGCAAATCTAATCTTCATTGGGCAGCCATGAACTTCTCATAACTAGAAGTAATATTTGGTTCAGTTAAAGACTTATCATTCAGACCGCAGAGGGGCACTGGGGAGAGGTTTTTATGATTTCTCCATAGCATTCGATAATTATAACTCAATACAGTTCGGTTAAGCCTCAAAATCAGGTAAATTAAGGATTATTCCCAAGTATAGAAATTGACTGTGGTATATCTGAAAGATTTTTCACATGATTTTTGACTGGTTCCGACTTTTAAAACATCCTCTTAATTCCTAATCCCTAATCTCTAGTTCCTATGCTTCCAAATCTTACGCAGCAGTTTAATATTGGTAATATTGTTAGCCTTGCTAGCTATTTATATCGTTCAAATTTCAAAAAATTTTCTCGCTTGTCATTATTTGCCCATTTATGGCTAATAGTCCCAATTTATGGCTGGGCAAAATTTTATGCGTTCGCTGGTTTAATTTCCCGTTTAGCGTTTAGTGAAATTAGTGGTCAGCCTGAAAGCTCAAAAGTTGCCAAAATTCAGATTAAAAAAAGATTTTGGCAGTTTCTCTTAACTGCAATTCTAGTTATATTAATATGTTTATTACAATTTTTTATTTTGTACCTTGGAATTTCAATAATTGTCGGAATAATATATGGAGTATTAGCAAGTATTTTTGGTGCCATATCTCAACCAGTCACTCAAGCAAATCCCTTTGACAATACTATATTTAGAATCATCATTATTCCGACAGCTATAGTTTTTTATTTCAGCCCTCTGTGGTTTTACTCGCGTTTCTTCATTACTGATTTACCTCTAGCAATAGAAGATGATACTAACTTCATTGGCGCAATTAAGAGAAGTAGAGAATTAACCAAGGGTTTAATACCAATTTTTTATAAAGCTGCATAGAATTCGATCCCCCCTAGCCCCCCTTATAAAGGGAGGAACCAGAAAAACATATCAAAGTCCCCCTTAAAAAGGGGGATTTAGGGGGATCTAGATATGTGTAACTTCACATTA
>NZ_JAVRBQ020000040.1:0-57700 GCF_034531215.2 Nostoc sp. ChiSLP03a | reverse complement strand
AAGGTTTTGAGTTCAGCGAACTGATTATCAATAGTGTCAGCTTATTGATAGAGTCCTAACGGAAAATCAAAGATTTTAAAAAAAATTTTCCGTTGTTTTTCGTTGATTTGATTGCCAACTCGACTTGTGTATACACGGTAGTGCCTTCTACTTAACCAGTTCAGCGATGGTGGTTAGGAAGTTTTGTTCGGAATAGGGTTTGGTCAGGTAAGCTTTCGCCCCTAGAGCTAAAGCTAATTGGCGGTGCTTCTGGCCGCTACGAGTAGTCAGCATCACCACAGGAACCCCAGACAAACGCTCGTCTTGGCGATGGTGTTCTAAAAACTCAAATCCATTCATCTGCGGCATTTCAATGTCACAAATCACTAGACCGACATCACTATGTTGCAGCATTTGCGCGATCGCTTCTCGACCATCGCCTGCTTGCAACACTTGATAATCGGCTTTCTGGAGCGTTTGCACCAAACTTTGCCTTTGGACAACCGAATCTTCCACCACTAATACCGCCACTCGGTTAGGTTGAGCAACGGCTGTATTAACTTCCATTGGCTGTTGTTGCGGTTGCGTTATAGTTAGCTCGGATTGCTGCCCCTCTAGAGTAAGAACAGGCTCAGGCGCAGGCAAGAGTTTAGTTGTAAGACTTGATGCCGGGGAAGTCGGCATTATATCTGTCTCCCAGGTTTGACGAACTAACTCCAACGGGTCAACGATGAGGGTGAGACTACCATTTCCCAACACGCTGTAGCCTTGGATGTAACTAGGTAAAGTCAGGACTCTGCCGAGGGATTTAATTACTAATTCCTGCTCGACCAAAATCTGATCGACTTGCAAACACAGGTATTGCTGCTCTGTTTGCAACAGCAGCAGAGGTTCAACGGTGTTGCGTTGTTTGACAGGAAAAGGACTGAGGGTTAAATTGTGGTCTTGGGTGAATAAAGGGTATTTGTAATCCAGCAAATTCGCCAGCGGACGGATAGGAACTAGTTGCTGATTTTGCCCTTCTCCCCACTGCCAGAATTTTTGGCTACCTTGCCCGTGTAAAGATTGCTGGACTTGAATCTGCTCTGGCTGCGGTAATAAAACCTGGCTAATTCCTTCAGACAGCAAGCCATAAGTAATACCTTCAGATTGACAAACGAGCAAGCGTGCTGTTGTCAAGCTCAGAGGCAATTGTAGGATGAAAGTGGTTCCTTGACCTGAAAGCGATCGCACTACAATCGAACCTTGTAAAGCCTGCAATTGCGTGCGAACGACATCTAAGCCGATACCGCGACCAGATAACTCACCAATCTGGTTAGCGGTAGAAAAGCCTGGTTCAAATAATAACTCTGCCAGTTGATCTTCGGAGGCGTAGGCGGCTTGTTCTGGTGTTAAAAGGTGTTTTTCTATACCTCGCTTACGAATCGATTCCCAGTTAAAGCCTCGACCATCATCTCGTACCTCAATAGTAGTGCGGTTGCCTTGATGGTAGGCTTGAATTGTAATTTTTCCGGTTTCTGGTTTACCCTGCTGGCGGCGAGTTTCTAGCGGTTCAATGCCGTGATCGAAGGCATTGCGAATCATGTGCAGCAAGGGATCGTACAACTGCTCAGAAATGGCTTTATCCACCAGTACCTTCGTACCGCCAAGCTTGATTTCCACAGGCTTATGATAAGTTGCTACCATCTGTTGCAGCAGCCGGGGTAATCGATTCAACACTGTTCCCAGTGGCACCATTCTGGCTTGCAGCAAATCTTCCTGCGCTCCTGAGAGCAGTTGCTTGCGCTTTCCGAGACTGAAGCGAGATTGCTGAACTAAGCCATTAACAGCCTCAATCCGTTCTCCTAATTGCACCATGTCTTCTGTAAGATTTTGCAGGAGAATGTGCAACTCGCTATAGTTATCCATTTCTAAGGCATCAAAATTGGATTTTGCCTCGGCAGTTGGAACTGAGCGTGGAGATCCATGTATATGTCGCTGCTTGCGTTCGGGAAGCAACAGATGTCGATCCGACCAAGTAAAAACTTTACTAAGTTGTTGTTGACAGTACAAAAACTGTAGTAGAGTGTCTTGAGCTGCTTTGTGGATGTGATTAGATTGCAGGTTTTGTTGGTTTTCGTTGATTAGCAATTCCCCAATCGTATGGCTGAGGCGGTCGAGTTGTTCGATCGCTACCCGGATACTGGGAAGTGATGCTGATGACTGAGCCTGGAGGCTTGGTGCTGGTGGTGGAGAAGCGGGCAGTTCTGAGTCTGAGTAGCGGCAGGATGTCTGTGGATCTCCGATCCAGATTGATTGTAAAATCCGATCTATGGCAGAGGGGGCTACTACCGCATCCTGAGAAATTGGTTCGAGTACCTCTGGTGCTTTCGCTACGGAGTTATCAGTCCGCTTCGGGAAAAACGACCAAATTGATTCCGCTTCGTTTGCACTGGGGAGGGGAGATGGCTGATTTTCAGTTGTAGTCGTTTGTGTTGGTGGGGCAGCTATAGAAACTGGCTGCTTTTGCGGTTCTGGGACAGTAGTATTTAGCCCTGCCCATTCTCGCAATTGTGGAGAGATTTCTCCCCCTTGAGTGCGATCGCCTGCGAGTACTACTGCTTGAGCTGCTTTAAAATTTTCTAAAGCCACCTGAGCGATTTGCAATACTTTGTCTGGATGTGCTTTGAGCGCGTTTAGGGTTGCTTGGGCAATTTCTTCCAATCCAGATAAGCCATAAGATGCTGCTAGTTCGGCAAAAAATTCTGCTTGAGAGTTGAGTGTTGTTTGAATTTGTTGCGGATCTTGGCTTTCGATGTCAGCTGAGAGCTGTTGCAAATCCTGGGTTACACTCCCGGAAAAGATTGACTCTACCACATCAAAGCCAAGTTCTTCCGAACTGGGAAGCGGAGCCTCACGACCAAAAAAGTCGCCTAGTTTATGTTGAAGTTGAGCAAAAATTGAGGCAGTTTTATCGAGTATTTCTGCCTCATTGCAGGACAAGCCCATCAAGGCTGCACTCAAGGGAGTTCGCAGGCACTCATAAGCATCTAGAAGCAAAGCACCCAATTCTGGATCGATTTCCAGTTCTGGAGCGTATAACGCTTGGAATACATCTTCCAAATGATGGGCAATTGTCTTAATCGTTTCCTGCCCAACACTGGCAGCACTCCCTTTGATAGTATGAGCGCTTCGCATCAAGGCATGAACTTTTTCTATGGTTTTTTCATCAAGTAAACCGATAAGATTCTGCTCGATGGTTTGCAACAACTCTGCCGCTTCAGCAAGAAAAGCCTGCTCTAGCTGCTCTTGATTACTGGGATCGGGGTTCATAACACAATACGCTTGGTGTCAAGGAGATTTATCTGTTAAGGCAGGGGAGGCAGGGGAAGACAAGGGAGACAAGGAAGATAAGTCTTCACTTCTGCCTTCTGCCTTCTGCCTCCTGACTTCTGCCTCCTGCTTTATCCTGAGAATAAATATTCACCACGACCTACTTAGTCAACCTTGAATTGGCTAACGCTGGTTTCCAGTTGTTGTGAAGTCGTCAGCAGTTCCTCAAAAGACTCGGAAATGTTCATGGCACTTTGTGAAGTCTTGCGGGCGATGGCCGAAACATCCGTCATTGCCTCTGTCAATATCTGAGATTGCTGACTTTGATGGGAAACTGCTTGAGTAATTCCTTGCACCAATCCACCAATTTCGTTGGTGGCTGCCACGATCGCACTCAGGGAATGACGAGTCTCATCGATCAAGTTCGATCCTTGGACAACTTGGCTAATCCCTACTTCCATTGCTTGGGTAACTTCGTTGGTGCCATTTTGAATTTCTTCCACGAGTCGCTCAATTTCTGTGGTGGCACTCGCTGACTGATAAGCCAGGGAACGAACTTCATCTGCAACCACGGCAAAGCCTTTACCGTATTCTCCAGCACGGGTAGCCTCAATCGCCGCATTCAGCGCCAGCAAATTAGTTTGAGTGGCAAAGTTTTCAATCAGACTCACTACTTTCGAGATTTTCTGAGAAGCTTCACCGAGGCGTTTAATCTTCTTCGCTGTTTCCGAGACGGTTTCCCGAATCTCCAAAATGCCATCTACGGTTCTTTCCATCAGAGAATCGCCAGCTTGGACGGTGTTATTAGCTCTTTGAACTGCCTGCCCTACTTTTTGAGCATCAGCAGCAACTACCTGGGTGGAAGTTACCATCATTTGTAATTGTTCTAGAGCGTTTTCGAGCCGTTCTGCCTGCTGTTGAGCTTGGTCAGATAGTTTCACTACTGAGATAGTGTTATTGCTGGAAGTTTCACTCACCCTGCCAGCAGCAATCTGCACTTGTCGCACTAAATCCCGCAAACTTTGGATTGTAGTATTGTAACCATCGGCGATCGTCCCAATTTCATCTTCAGATAGGGGCGCGCGAACGGTGAGATCGCCTCTGAAGGATGGTTCCAAAGCCATGAGAACGCGTATTGCTCCTTGTTGCAGTTTTTCCCGCGCAGTGCGTTCGCGCTCTGCTGCTTCTGCTAGTTGCTGTTCTTGAGTACGCACCTGTTTGAGGTACTCTGCAAGATTGAGGGCAATACCAATCTGGACGCTGGCTTGGTTGAGAACATCCTCCTCAGATTGCTCCCACTGGCGCGGTGCGCTATTTTGATAAACTCCCATCAGCCCCCATAGCCGATCTTCTTGAAAAATCGGAGAAATCATGTAGGCTTTAGTTCCCCAGGTTTCTAACAATTGAATGTGACATTCGTCATGACCGACAGTATATATATTGTCAACCCGTAAACTTTCTTTACGGGCATAACGCCCGCCTTTGTTGTACTGGAGATAGGTATCTCTAACTCTGGCAAGACTAGTTCCCACAAGCTTCGGCCAATCCCCGGTTACAGACTCAACGACAAATTCTCCAGACCAATCAGGTTCAAAACGGTAAACCCCAACTCGATCTACTTTCAGCAGTTGACGAAGTTCGTGGGTGGCAAACTGGACAAATTCCAGAACATCACCATGACTTTGGGCCATCTCTGTTAACCGACTTGGCAAGCGATAGGAAAATCTGGCGTTTGCTACTTCTCGTTCTGCCAGTTTTGTCAGTTCCTCATTCTTGTTTAAGGTTTGCTGTAAGTATTGCGATTGTTGGACGGCTACCCCAAACTGCGTGCCGATTTTCGCTACCAAGTTGATTTCATTCTCTTGCCATTGCCTCGGCCCGTCATTCTGATATGCTCCTAACAAACCCCAGAGCTTGTTGCCGGCAATAATTGGGGTGATGATATACGCTCTAATCTGGAATTGCTCTAGAATTTTTATGTGGCACTGGGCATGACCAGAAGTGTAAATGTCATTGATTACAAACGTCTCGTTGTGGCGATAGCGTCCACCTTGGGTTTGTTGTAGGTGTTCGTCTTCCCATACAGTCCTGATATCGGGGCCAACCAAAGCCACCCATTCACGACTTACGGATTCGGCAACAAACTCCCCACCCCAATCTGGATTGAAGCGATATACTGCAAGCCGATCGCATTCCAAGTGCGATCGCAATTCTGGCAAGGCATTGCGGAAAATTGTATCTAGCTCTTGAACTTGGCGGATTTTTTCTGACAGCCGTGTCAATGCTCGTTCCCCTTCTGCAGTTCGCGCTAACTCTGCATTCTTCTTCTTGAGCTGTTCGACATACTTAATCTGCTGCAAGCCTATACCCATTTGCACAGCTAGTTTTCGCAACAGTTGCACATCCTTGGATTTCCACTGCCGAGGGCCAGTATTTTGGTATGCTCCTAAAAAGCCCCAGAGTTTGCTGCCAGTAAAGATAGGAGCGATCGCGTAAGCCTTGGCCTGGATTTTTTCTAATATCTCTAAGTAGCACTGAACGTGACCGACAGTGTAAATATCGTCGACAACGAAGGTTTCATGATTGCGATAGCGTCCGCCCTGAGTTTCTTGTAAGTGATCGTCCATCCAAATTGTTTTGGTGTCGGAACCACCTAAAGATAGCCATTGATCTTTTACGGATTCGGCAATAAACTCTACACTCCAGTCGGAATTAAAACGAAATACTGCTAGGCGATCGCACTGTATTTGTTTGCGTAAACTTGGCAATACATTCTCGAAAATTGTGTCTGTATCCTGTGCCTGACGGATTTTTTCTACCATCGCTGTCAGCACTTGTTCCTCTTCTGCTGTTCGTGCCAACTCAGCATTTTTCGTTTTCAGTTGTTCGATATACTCGGCTTGCTGCACGGTTAACCCTAACTGAATGCCCAATTTGGTCAGCAATCGCACTTCTTCGGAATTCCACTGGCGGGGGGCGCTATTTTGGTAAGCTCCTAACAAACCCCAAAGTTTGTTGGCAGCAAAAATCGGGGTGATGGTGTAGGCTTTAACCTGGAACTGCTCCAGCAGGTCGATGTGGCACTGGGCATGACCAACAGTATAGATGTCATTGACGACAAAGATTTCATTGTTGCGATAGCGTCCGCCTTGGGTTTGCTGTAGGTGTTCGTCTTCCCATACGGTTTTGATATCGGGGCCAACCAGAGGCACCCAGTCACTTCCTACAGATTCAGCAATAAATTCACCACCCCAGTCAGAGTTGAAGCGATAGATTGCCAGGCGATCGCATTTGAACAACTGCCGCAATTCTGCCAAGGTAGTGCGGTAAATCGTTTCTGGCTGTTGGGAATGACGCATTCTCTCCGCCATGCGGGCGATCGCGTTTTCTACTTCAGCTACTTGGGTCATTTCTAGATTTTTTAACCGTAGCTGTTCGATATATTCAGCTTGCTGGAGGGCAATACTTAAAGGTTCGCTAATCTGCAACAAAGCGCCAGTCTCTTCTTCAGTCCATTGCCGGGCATCAGAATTTTGATAAGCTGCTAACAAACCCCAAAGCTTACCAGTGCGGAAAATGGGAACAATAATGTACGCTTTGGCTTGAAATTTCTCTAATGCTTCTACATAGCAAGGTGAAAAACCAGCAGCATAAATATCGTTAACTTTGCGGAAGCGCTTTTCTTTGGCGTACATTCCACCCTGCGTTTCCTTGAGATATGTATCGGTATCGAGTTTCGCAGGGGAGCCATAGTCTTTAACATGGCAACGCTCTGAAGATACCATGCCTGTTTTTAAAATGCTTTCTTGTTCCTGAATATCCAACAGAGACGACCAACCAGCAGCCACAGATTCAGCAATAACTTCTCCACTCCAGTCTGGATAAAATTGATAAACGACAACGCGATCGCATTTTAAAAATCGCCGCAATTCTTGGGTTGTAGTGCGGAAAAGGGTGCGAAGCTCCGTTGCTTGCCCAATCTTTTCAATGATGCCGAAAACAGTACGTTCTCTTTCAACAAGTTTGGCTGACTCTTCAGAGCGTTGATAAAGTTGTTGCTGATATTGCAACTGTTGAATAGCAATACTAGACAGAGATGCCACCTGCACCATCAGTCGCACTTCACTATCTCTCCACTGACGAGGCTGGGAATTTTGATAACCAGCAAGCAAGCCCCACAATTGTTCGCCTTGGAAGATGGCAACAATAATGTATGCTTTGGCTTGATAGCTTTCTAAAATTTTGATATAGCAGTCTGAAAAACCAGCACTGTAGATATCATTAGTGACTCGATAGACCTGTCCGCGATGGAAAGTTTTGCCTTGGGTGTGCTGAATGTAGCTATCGTGCGATCGCCCTGTTGTCCCAACTAATCCCCCTTCGTCTGCAAAGTTCCTAACACTGCAATAGTTAACGTTCTTGACAATTGCAGGGTTGTTTCGCTGTTCTTGTAACAGAGAAACCCACTCAGTTCCAACAGATTCAGCAACAAATTCCCCACTCCAGTCAGGATTGAAACGATAAATTGCCACGCGATCGCATTTTAATGACTGTCGCACTTCTTGGGTGGCAACGCGAAAGATGGTATCCATATCTTTGGACTGGAGAATTTTATTTGCTACACCAGTCAGGATTTGGTCTTTTTCTACTTCTTGTTGCAATGTAGCTTGAATCATGGCAACTTGCAGTTGCGCTTCTAATTCCTGCGTGAGCAATTTTAGTGACTTAATTTCAGCATTCTGCCACTGACGAGGTGCAGTGCATTGCTGCACTACCAACAAACCCCAAACCCCATCTTTTGTTAAGATTGGCAAGCTCAAACAAGCCCCGATCTGAAACCGATCCGCGAGTTGCTTTTGGTAAGGAGACAAACTTGCAGTGTAGGTATCTGCGATCGCTACTAATTTTTCTTGTTGATAAAGCTTGGCAGAACCTAACCCAAAAGTAACGGCGGGCAGTTTTTCCTTCAGCATTGGGGTAAAGCCATCCCTCATTGCCTCCGCAGCAACTATCCCCAACGTTGGATTGGTAAACTCATACACCACCACGCGATCGACTTGCAGGGCGTTTTGTACCTCTATGACAGCAGTAGCAAGCAAAGTATCTAGATCGGAAAATTGACGGATTTTGCTGGCGATCGCCTGTAATTGCTCTACCTCGAATCCATCTCCTTTGTCTTGATATGGCAACACACTTACCAGTTCTTTTAACTTGCGGATTCTGTCTCGCAATGGCCCTGTTTCCACCCAATCAGCTTGATCTAGTTCAGTCCGCAATTCTTCGAGAGTGGAGGTGATTTGCTGTTTTGCTCTTAGATCGTCGGTATGCCCGTTATTGGTGTCCTTATAACCGTTGCCGGAATTTGAGTGTGGTTGGCTGGGTGTATGCATTACCATAATCTTTCTTGCTATGAAGGTTGTCAAAGTAAGTTAAGGAGGCAGAAGGCAGGAAGCTCTGAACTTTAAAGAGGCTGAAGGGCTTGAATCACAACATGGGTGTCAATTAACATCAAAGGGCTACCTTGAGAATCCACAAAGTAACCCTGCAAGAACGAGCCTAGTCGGGCAGGTAACATCGATGCCGAAATCGGTAATCGCTCTTGGGGGTCATAAACTTCAATGGTATTGACTTGCTCCACCAACAGCCCGACGGTTTGATTCTGGACTTGAACGAGCATTGCCATGCCAGAGTTACGCACACTTTCTCGCCGACACCAGTGTGTTGCTCCTAACAAACCTGCTAAATCAAGAATCCAGATAGCTTCTCCCCGCCAATTCATGATGCCTAACAAGAATTCTGCTACCTGGGGTACTGGCAAAATCTCGGTCAGCGCAACCTGAATTACTCCCCGCAAATCAGCTAGTGGGAGTAAACCATTCACCTTTCCATTCAACGGAAATCTTAAAAACCTCTGGTTGTTTCCTTGGGGAGAGTTTTCAAGTCGAAATTGGCTATTAATGGGTAGCTCTCTAAAGCGATCGTTGCCCTGTACCATTGCCCCAGTTTCCTTTAGCGAATAAATTTACTAACAGTCTGGAGCAAGGTATTTTCATCTACAGGTTTGACTAAATAGCCATCGGCACCACTCATATTGCCCCAAGTTCTATCAACATCTGTGTTTTTAGTTGAGCAAATCACTACCGGGATTGCTTTTGTTGTCGGATCGGCTTTTAACTTGCGGCAGAACTCAAATCCACTTTGACCCGGCAAAATCAAATCCAGTAAGATCAAGTCAGGTTTTTGTTGTTTCAACCGCAGTTGAGCTTCTTCACCACTGCGAACTTCATAAACTGAATATCCTCCTTGCTCCAGGTAACGTGTCATCTTTTCGGATTCTGTGAGGCTATCTTCAACTAATAGAACTTTTTTCATTTTTATTCCTAACTATTTAATTCAAAATTTGAAAATAAGACAGAGGGCAGTGGTTCGGCTTCGCTCACCAATCGGCAGAAGGAAGGTTTAAGAATTTTCATACTTAGTTGTGCCAAAAATGGGCATGAATAGTTGTTTTGAAAAAGGATACAGGGGAGCCTCTAGCATGATTGTCGCTTCAACCTAAACACTTAAATACTTGTGAAGCATATTGAGTACTTTTTCTGCCTCTACGGGTTTACCCAAAAAGTCAGTTGCCCCTACTAATTTTGTTCGCATCCGATCTACTATTCCATCTTTCCCTGTTAAGATGACAATCGGCACATCTTTGAGACTTGGAGTTTTACGGATTTGAGAACAAATTTCATAGCCATTCACTTTTGGCATCAACAGATCCAAAAAAATGAAATCTGGCTTGCTTTTAATTAGCTTTAAAACTGCTGTCAAGGAATCTTGAATGCCAACAAAGCGATAATTTTGATGGGTGAGAATTTCCTCCAAACTACGACAGATCGTCGGACTATCATCCACACAAGCTATTAAAGGTCTTGAGGCATCAATAATTGCTTTGTTAGCTGCTGGGGGAGCAACTTGTATAACAGTGTTCTCTTCTGTCTTGGGTGAAGAATTGGGATTATTAACTGTAATAGACGGACTGACAATTTGTTTGCTAGTCGCTGGGAGAGCAACTTGTATAACAGTGTTCTCTTCTGTCTTGGGTGAAAAATTGGGATGATTAACTGCACTTGACGGACTGACAATTTGTTTGCTAGCCGCTGGGGTTGCAACTTGTATAACAGTGTTCTCTTCTGTCTTGGGTGAAGAATTAAGATTATTCACTGTACTGGACTGGTTGCCAGTTTCTTGAATCCCAACCTTTCTGGGGCTTGGAGTGGGGGAAAAAGCGATCGCCCCTGTTTTTATTAATGGCATCAAGAACCGGGTCAAAGCTAAGACATCCCGATTGGTTTTTTGCCCTAGACCTCGTAAAGTTTTTGTGCCATCAACTAGAGAAATAATCTGTTTAGCGGATGCTTGTCCTTGGAGTAGTTCAAGTTTGTCAATGACAGGATATAAATTAGGCGAGTAACTTGCCAATCCTGCATCTCGCCATTCTTGCCAGGCTTGTGTAGCTTGTTTTAAGACTTCCTCAGTTGGTAGTACAGCTAAGAGAAACCCAGGAACTGCACCAACAACGGTACTAGGTGACAACTGCCCTGCTGGATTGTTGCCATTTCTTTTGGCTTCAACGTACTGGATTATATCAAACAGGACTTCAGCTATTAGGCTTGTAATCAGGCTAACAAGTTGTTGTTGTTCGATTAATTTTTGTTCTCGCAATTTACTAAGAATGCAATACTCGCGATAACTTTCCTGGGGAGAGACAAGCCCCTCCAACTTTGCCACATCCAGATTAGGACAGTATTGCGACAAGTGCCGTCGCCATCGCTCATCGGCATTAGAACCGCCACCCTGCCAAATTAATCGTCCTAAACGAAAATATAGCGTCCAAGTCGGCCCGTCCCTTGCTTCAAGATTCAGCCTACCTGTGAATAATTTAGTTTGAAGTTGCTCGATCAATTGATTCACAATGGATCGCACCTCCTTATATATCTTGAGTTTTGCATTTAGATTAGAATTTCTCAAACAATCAAGCTTACTAACCCCATTTTGCGATCGCCAATAGCACAGTTCAAAACCTCGATCGAGCTACCCCAGCTTGTTATATCCCTTTCCAATCCGAACATTTTGAAAGTTCAAAGCCGGAAGCTCGAACAAAGATTTAAGCTCTTTTTTTAATTAGAAACAAGTTATCTATATTACTTTTGCAACGTTACATATACTGAGACAATTGCTTGTCAATACAGACCTTAAAAAAAGATGGAAATTTTGAATACTACAAAGCATAGACCAGCTTTAATGCTTATCGATTGCGTACTATGCCGGCTTCAGGCAAAAGCCACAAGCGATCGCAAGAGCAGCTAGTCTGCAATTACAAAAAATGAGCTTGAATCCAGTTTGTCAAGAAATTGCTTGTTGCCGAATAAAGTATTGGCGATCGCGTTGTTCTAGTATCCCTTGCTTGATTAAGGAGCGCAGGATATCTATAGTTTGCACCCTGGTTAAGCCTATTACTTCTTCAATTTCTGTTAGAGTAGCTCCTTGGGCTTGCTGAATATATTGCTGCACTTTAGATTTAGTATCTGCATTCGATGTAGGCACTTTTCTAGTCATGGTATTGACGGAAGGACGAAAACCAGTAGCTTTAATTCCAGAACGAGATACTGACCATTTTGAAACCGTTGCCACTAATTTCTCTGTTTTAGCAGGATGTGGGGAAACTGCTTGTTTGTGAGTGTCATCTCCCCAAACATTTTGATGTAAAATTGTCCGGAAATTTTGCAAATCTTGGAATAATGCCTGAGCCTTTGCTGCCCGCTGTTGGCGGTATTCTTGTTGGCGTTGGCAGACATCTGTTTTTATTTGCAATATTTCTAATTGCCGTTCCACAATCTCTTGCTGAAATTGCTGCTGTTGTAACTTTCTATTGTTGTGAAGGCTAATAACAGAACTGCTCAATTCTTGATGAAGCAATTCTGCTTGCAGCTGCAATTCTTGTTGAGTTAGCTGTTTCCACTGGTTAATTTGTTGACGGCGTTCAGCAGTTATTTGCAATCGCTCTTGTCGCTCTTGTTCCCATAAATTCTTGAGAGCCATCAGCTGAAATCTCCTATTTTGTTAACTAGCAATATTAAATAGGAGCCATGAAGACTCCCTTTTTCTAATATGGTGTTAAGCAGCAGATGGAACAGCAGCCTGAGATGTTAAACCAACTGCCTCGGCATATCTTAAGTAAGTTTCAACTGAAGCAATCACAATCCGAGCTTCTATTGATAGCAGTTCAATACCAACTAAAGAAACACGTACCCAAGCATCAACTACAATTCCTTTATCCAAAATGCGGTCAATAACTTCAGCCAGACTTGAAGATGAGTTAACTTTTTCAACAGCCATTTTCTTTTCCTCTCACAACTCTAATTATTTATTTCATCTTGCTCTGATTGAGCAATAGGTAAAACTTACACAATGTGTTTTATTCTTCCTGAGTTTAGTGTTCCCAAAAATTTGAGATAAATATAATAAAATAAAAAAATACTAAAAAGTTAACAATATTTTTTTAGAAAAAAAAATTAAAGAAAAGATCGGCCCGTCTTTATTTTTTCTGGGAAAGTTATAATTATTATTTTTTATGAATTTATATGAGAGTATTTTTTAGAGAATGATAGGGTGGCAGAGGTTCGCTGAGTGCCAATTGCCAGTGCGAGCATTGTACCTGCCAAAGGGAAAACTGCTGCGTACTGAGCGTTGAATCGTTGCGCTGTGCCAAAAAGTGGATTTGCCGCACATCTTGCTGTCGAGTTTCACAGATAACATTCGTATATGTTTTGAGAATTAGCTGGTGCAAGAGTTCCCACTGTTGGCATTGTTGTGCTTGAAATGTTTGCTGTGTTTGATAGCGTTGTTTTTTCGCTAATAAATAGGCTTTTCCTCTAGCATCAATAGTGTCAGATTCATCAAGCAAACAACTGGGCGTCAATTTTAAAGTGTACTCAACTTTGTCTGCTAGCTGAGTTAGGGTTTCTAGATATTGCTCTTGGTGCTGTTCTAGATGATTCAGCAGTTTTTCTTGCGAGGTAAAACCGCTGCCAAAGCGTAGGGGAAGAAGGGGAGTTTGTTGAAAAAGTTCTCGAATTACGCGATCGTGGGTTAAAACAGATTGAAGTAAACGCTCATCGGTTGCCTGTAATGCTTCCAGTGAGATTTCCGGCTCTACGATCGCGGCTAAACCAGAAGAGTAAACAAGTTCGGTATTCCTTTCCATCCCTACAGGTAGAACAAGCGGTGAGGCGGTGGGGACTAAAAGAGCATAGGCGTATATTGACATAAATTTTGGATACTTATTAAGTACATTAAATCAGTATAAATACTGGCTTTTTGCGTTTTTTCAAGTGCGGGTGTTTAGATCCCTGACTTCTTAAAGAAGTCGGGGATCTATAAGCCCTCATGGTGCTGATTAGCAAGCATTTGGTATGTAACTTGAAAATCATCATTGGTAATCTGAATCAGACTGGAGTCGCTTAATCCTTGGGCGCGGTATCGACGAATTGCGCTTAAAGCAGCTTGATTGCTTAACAAAGCCAAGTCTGCGCCATTCCAACCTTCGGTAACTGTCGCCCAGGTTTCTAAATCGACATCAACCAAGGGACGATCTAGATTGTGAACTCGTAAAATCGCTAATCGGCTGGCTCTATCTGGTAGATCGATTTTGATTTGTAAGTCTAATCTTCCGGCTCTGAGCAAGGCAGGATCGAGGGTTTCTGGACGATTGGTTGCTCCTACTAACAATACTTTCGGGCATTCATGTAACCCATCCAATTCGGTGAGCAGTTGACCAACAACGCGATCGCTAACTCCAGAATCACCGCTGAATCGTCCTCGTGCTGGTGCTAGGGTATCAATTTCATCTACAAACACAACACAAGGTGCTGCTTGTCGAGCTTTGCTAAAAAGTTCTCTGACTGCTTGTTCTGCGGCTCCTACCCATCGGCTGAGTAATTCCGGGCCATTCACAGCAATAAAGTTGGCTCTAGCCTGGGAAGCGATCGCTTTTGCCAGTAATGTTTTTCCGGTTCCTGGCGGCCCCCACAATAGAATCCCACGGGGAGGCTTGGCTTTCGTTTGCTCGTATAGTTCGGGATAAAGGAGTGCGCCCTCTACAGATTCTTGAAGTTTTTGTTTAACATCATCCAAACCACCAATGTCATCCCAACTGACACTCGGCGCTTCAACTGCTACAGACCTGAGAACTGAGGGTTTTATCTCCTTAATTGCTTCGAGAAAATCCTGCTGGATGACAGTCATGTTCTCAGGAATGGAACTGTTGAGCGAGGGGACTTGACGACGCAGGGCAATGTAGGCTGCTTTTTGACAAAGTGCTTTAATATCCGCACCGACAAAACCGACAGCCAAATCAGCGAGCGCTCCTAAATCAACCGCAGTCTCCAAGGGCATGGCACTTGTTAAAATCGTGAGAATTTCCAATCGTCCATTGCGATCGGGAACGCGAAAATGAACTTCGCGATCGAAGCGTCCCGGACGACGTAGTGCCGGATCGAGATAATCGGGACGATTTGTTGCCGCTAGTACGAGTACGCCCTCGGTTTTGGCAAACCCATCCATTAACCCCAGCAACTGCGCCACTAGTCTTTTTTCAACTTCACCTTCTACTTGACTGCGATCTGGGGCGAGACTGTCAATTTCATCAATAAATATTAGGCAGGGAGCAGAACGAGTTGCTTTCTCAAAAATGCTTCGCAAACGAGCTTCAGCTTCCCCGTAATACTTGCTCATTACCTCCGGCCCATTGATGGCAATGTAGTTTAACTCTAACTCTTCTGCCAAAACACGGGCTGTTAAAGTTTTTCCCGTACCGGGCGGGCCAACTAGCAAAACCCCACGCGGAGGCTCTAAGCCTAGTTTCGCTAATAAGTCTGGACGTTTTAGGGGAATTTCGACTAACTCTCTGATTTCCTTGAGAACATCACCCAAGCCGCCGACACCTTGCCAAGAAGCTTTTGAGCTCTTGTTAGCTGATGGGGTGGTGACATCATCAGCATTATCCATTGGTGTAGCTGCATCGGTGGAATTAGATCGAACTCGGCTGGAACTAGTTTTTCTCGGAATATTGCCTTGCCGGGGAATACTACTGAGATTATGAGACCGAATTTCAATAGAAGTTTTTAACTCCCCTTTCTCTACTTTTTCTTCTAAAGCTTTGGCAATTTCTAATAGCTGTTCAAATCCTTTAAATATGTCGTCCATTGATTTTACTTAAATAAAAGGCAGAAAAAATTAAGTCCCAAAAAAATTAAAATTTTCAATAATTTTTGATTTTCAATTTTTATTGCTGTTCAACAGTGAAAAAAATTAATTCAGTTGGAAACCAATAATCGAAGACGAGCAAAGTTAAAGGGGGCAGTGAAATTGTTGTAGCGAATTCGCAAACGGTCTTCAAATTGACGATCGAGTGCTTCAACGTGTTCGCTAAATTGTGATTCTGCTTCCCAAGGAATTAGGTAGGCTGCATTGTAGATCATTGTGTCCATTTGGGGAGTATTTTCCACCATATCGATCGCAATGGAGTTGAGCGTGCCTTGAAATACATCTATGATGCCTTGCTTGCGATCGCTCATTCCCTGTTCGATGGCTTGCCCTATTTGGATCGCTTGCTCCATACTCAAGGGTTGACCCACTAGCTTATCCCTTTGAGTTTTGAGATTTGGATGTTCTGCTAACAATCCCTGAATTTCTGCCTCAGTATCCCAAAAAACTTTGACACTAACTTCTCGACAACCCGATAACTTCGCAAGCAATTGCGTCAATTCTTCTTGATGAGGACGAATTAATTGCTCTGAAACCGTTTCCCAGCTTGAAATCAAAAGTCCAAATTGCATGGGCAGTAAATTGCGATCGCCTGCTTCCATGATGTCCTCAAGGACTTTCTCATGACTTAGCAGGTTACGACGGCTTGCCAAATAACGCTCTTGCTCTGCTTCGGAGTAGATGACTGCAAAACCATCCAAAATTTTAATTTGTACGGGTTGCCGATCTAACCCTTCTAAATTTAAATTTTCTGGAGCAGGCAAGGTCAGAATTCCATAAATGTAAAAGCCGTAACTCATAACAATGTATTACCAAGAAGAATGTAGATAAAAAAGTTACACAAAATGGATAGCAAGTATTGTTTGAAATTCTTGGAACACCTTCCTAGCAAAGGCTTTTAATCCAAAATCCAAAATCCAAAATCTAAAATCCAAAATTGGTATTACAGGGGTTTAGAGGTGAGTACTAGTCTTAACTTGGCATGAATTAAGTTTAATTGAGCCAGTCCTAAGTCTAAGTCACCTTCAACCACTACGCCTGTATTTAATAGGCGATCGAGGAGTTCTAGAATAGAGGGTTGACTAGAGGTTTCGCCAGGGTAATATCCTCCAGATTGGGGAAGTAAAGTTCCTATTTCACCCAAGTTAATATTTAGATCGGCTGGGTCAATATCAAAGACTTCACAAAGCTGAATAACCTGTTTTTCAAGCTGTCGCAGGCTTTCGGCAGCCCGATCTAACTCAGAGTCGCTGAGGTTGCCAGCATCCATGCGCCGGATTACCTGAGCTTCCATGAGTTGGCGTATCAGTTCCACAACCGTCAGTAACAACGGTGCTAAACCGGAATCGGAACCTTTTGATTTGCTAATCGCCTGCATTCTGATGATTAATAGGATTGAGTGCTTTGAGCGATCGCAGTTCTGTTTCTAGACTGGCAACACGCTCTTGAAGTTGTTGATTAGTTGTTAATAAGGTGCGAGCTTGACTATTAAGATAGGGGTCGCTCTCCCACCAGTTAATTCCAATCTCTTTGGCTTTATCAACAGAAGAAATCAACAAACGAATTCGGATGTTGAGCAGTTCTGTGGAGCCGACAGAAACAGAAATATCTCCTGCAATCACAATGCCTTTATCCAAAACCCGTTCGAGAATATCTGCCAAGGTAGAACCTTGAGTTGATGTGGTGATTGCTCCCCGATTAGTATTAGTACTCATTTCTTTATTAAATGGCCAGAATCAAAAGCCACTTGTGATATGTTTGGCAGTTCAGTGCCTTGCATTTGCAATAATACTCCTTGCTCTCTGAGAGACTTGAGTGCAGCTACAATTTGACTGCGATCGATCCCTAATTCTGCTGCCAAATCAGAGAAACGCCTTCCCGGAGACTTGCACAGGTAGTTGTAGACTTCATGCTCGTAAGGTACTCGTTGTTCCAATACAATCTGATTTTGACTGTCTGGTATTATCTCTTCTGTCGGCTGAGATTGAGTATTTGTACTATGATACAATTCACGCAAAACCTCTTCCAGTAGCCGAGTTGCTTCCATACGAGGTTGATTTGTGCGAGTAAGCAGGATATCGGCACAAATATCTTGGAAGTTAGGCTCTTCAAAGTTTACGGAAATTTCGTGTTCGTGGCAGATTCTAGCAATCATCAGACACGAACGTAAGCCACCACCTTGTCCAGAGCCAGATCGACTCCAAAACATCCGCACTAAGCGCACGATTTTGTCTGCTTTCTCAGAATCTATGCCTGTTTTCTGAATTACAATCTCCTGCTGAGTTAGTTCATCAGGTGGAGGCATATCGATGGTAATAACACGATCCATCAAAGCATCCTGAGTTGCATGGACTCCACAATACTCTTGAGGATTCGATGTTAAGATTGCCCGAAACTTAGGATGAACCCGGATATACTCGGCTCGATGTTGGTTTGTTGGCAAGACTAACAACCTCTCCTCAAGTACCGAGAGTAAAACGTTATTTACCTCCGGGTGCGATCGATTGAATTCGTCGTAAACCAGCGTAAATCCTTCTTTACAAGCTAAGGTTAATCGGGCATCAACCCAGTGTTGTCGGAGTTCATCCTCAACTTTCACAACGCTGTGGATGAAGTTATCGACAACCTTTTTGCGGGTGTAACCTAATTGATTACCAATCAAGTCTGAGGTTTTAAACTCATCATCTCCAAATAAGAGGATGATAGGCTGGTTGAGCAAATCAGCCAGATGCATTGCCAGAGTAGTTTTTCCGACTCCAGCCGCGCCACGTAAATGTACTGAAAAACCTGACTGTAAATAGCGCAAAGCACGTTGAGCGACGCGTTGAACAGCAGGGGTATTGACAAATCGCTGGGGAGATGCGTTTAATACTGTTGTCAAGCTCTAAGTACCTCCGAAATAAGAATTTTATAAAAAAGTAATTTTTTGTACATCGGATATATAAAATACAGATGTCAATAAGCCTCAACTGGACTCAAATCCCAAGCATTTTGGCATCAACACAAGACTAGTAATGTTTAATATTTATGTCATCAGCATGATTACGGTCTTGCGAGGACAGCTTTAATAAATCCACACGAGTGTAAAGTGATATGGTTCTGCGCTTTTTACTATTACCGATTACCGGCCCATTAATGGGAGTAACGTGGCTTGGGGAAAAAATTTTAGAACAAGCAAGTACTGAAATTGATGATAAAGAAAATCTCAGCAAGCAGCTTCTTGCACTGCAACTTGCTTTTGATATGGGAGAAATTCCCGAAGAAGAGTTTGAAATTCAGGAAGAAGCACTTTTATTAGCGATTCTGGAAGCAGAAAAGCAGGAAGGCGATCGCACACAAGAGTAAGGCAGGAGGCAGAGGAGGAACTACACCCCTGATCGCGAGGCTTTTTTCATCGAATTTAATCTGTGATGTGTGGATGAGAGAAAATATAAGTATTGCGATTCCGAATATAATCAGCCATGACTGAAACCAAACCCACTCGTACCGCACGCAGGGGACGAATATTCCCTGAAATTCAGTGGAATGAAGAACAAAAAGCACGACATGAAGCCGAACGCGAGGCTTTTTACCAACGTTGTAAACCTATTTTTGAGCGAGTCAAATCAGAATTAATTGAAACTCACTACAACTGGTTTGTTGCAGTTGAACCGGATAGTGGAGAATATTTTGTTGATAAAGATTTAGAAGTGGTTTCATTACGGTGTCGCGAACAGCATCCAGGCAAAATACACTATGCTTTTCGGATTAATGAGTCTGAGGCTTGCGGCACAATATGACGATTTCCGGTTTTTTTGGTGATGAGGATGCACTACTTTTTGAAATTAATTTAATAACATCAGATGGATTAGAATTACCTGTTGAGGCGATGTTTGATACAGGTTTTTCGTATTGGTTAGCGATTAATGAGCAAGATATAGATGCACTTGGTTGGGAGCGTTTGCGAGAGCAAACAATGCGAACTGCACGCGGAGATGTGAAATTTGAAATCTATGTTGGTCAAGTACTATTTGACGGTCAAGAGTTTGACACACCTGTACATGTTGGCAAAGATTTAACAGAAGTTTTGCTCGGTCGTCAATGGTTAATAAATCGTCGGTTAGTCGTTGATATACAATCGGGTGAATTAACGTTGGGATAACTATGACAAGGCTCGAATTAAAAACCATCAAGTTTGGCAAGATTTAACTGAAATATTACAAAGTTTAGATACTAATCTTCTTGTTCAGGAACATCTTGACCAGTGTGATTATAAAGTGTGTGGCTATTGGGATGAACAAGATGAATATTATGAGAAAATTACGTTACCTCGTACCCTAGAAGCCGAATTAGTTAGCAGTTCAATAGGCGTTACTCACAAAGAACGTTTTTTACAACTAAAGTTTTTACTCATAGCTGATGCTGTTGATAATACGACAACTGCAAGTAGCAATGCTCAAAAACTTGGTGAATTAGTTCTTGTTTATGATGAAAATCTAGAATTTATTGATGAAAATTGGCTTTTAGATGTTGATTCTCCATTTCTTGTGAAGTTATCTGGCTAATTTTAGGCAATTGAGTAGAAGTAATAAATAACTAAGCAACGAATTTTTCTGCCTAGCGCAAAGCTAAATATATAAGGGTTTAAGATAAGCTTTATTGCCTATGGGGTATCCCAACGATTGATGAAAAATTCCGCCATGTACTGTGAAATGTTTGATAAATGGTTTTTCTATCTGCTAACTTCGACAGCGCAATCAAGGTGCGCGGTAATGTATGCTGAAAACTCTATATTTTAGACTTTCGAGCTAAATTATCAGAAAATATTTTTACTTTCTTCTTACTGGATATCTCCAGATAGACTCACTGTAATAACGTTAACAACATTATTATTAGTGTCGTATCCAAAGTAATTATAATAAAACCCATCACCCAACGCTGTTGCAAATGCAATAACATTTGCTCCATTGGACTCATTGACACACATATTAGCCAACATTACGCCAAGCCTATTTTCTTGTTCGAGTAAATTATCTAGTTTGCAAGCTAAAGTGTCTTCATAAATTTCTGTTTCCCAAGTATTATTAATAATAATTTGAGCAGCATCCGCATCCATAAAGCACCCTATTCCAGAATCAACTCCATAACCAAAAAATCCCTCTCCTTCTTTTCAATCACTAAATTTCTCACCAACTCTAGTAGCTAATTCCCACCGCACTGCGGTTACTTCGCTAATCTGAACCATAGCATAAGCAACCATTGGTTCTTCGTTATTGAGGTTGCGTGCAATGCTCAAAAAAACTGGATAACAACCAGGTTTAAAATTGGGACTAAAGGGGTCTGTACCAGGAAAAACTAGGGGATCACAAGCTACTAATTTTCCTGAATTTAAGTTTAATTCACCAATTTTATAGGGATTAAGAATAAAAACACCAAATCGTGTATTTAGCCTTTGACCTGTTTGGAAAGCTTTTGATAAATCAATATTTATCATCTTTTATTCATTTATTTGTTTAAAGGTCATTAATTTAAATCTTATACAAATCTATTGAGATAGCCCCGACCGCGCAAGGAAGTTGCAAAGAATAGGCAAGCTAAAATCTTAGTACTTAGTATTCCAATGTTAGGGTGTTGAATTTTGGTGTATTGTCCTTCAAGCCAGTATTTGCTTGCTGATGGGTAATGTCCTCTTCAGTAATGATTTGACTGTTTAAAATGGCAAGACGCTGCTGAATCTGATGTCGGCGTGCTTCGAGTTTCTCTAGTTCCTCCTCTAAACGCTCTTTCTCTAACATTATTTTGTAAGCATTTAAGTAAACTGTTGCTTGAGAACGTTGAGGAGGCATTGAGCTAAGTTTGGCTTGAATTTGTCCACGTTTTGGAGTGCGGTGCATAATAAATTTCTCTTTGGGTATGAAAGTATTTAGTCTAATTAGCCGTTAAAATAAACAGCTGGCTGCTGCTTGAATGCGTTCTAAAGGCTGAACTGAGCGAGGAAGCAGTGGTAAGCGAACCATTGTCAAACCTGGAAAATCGCAATTAATGGTTGCTGTAGAAGTAAAGCGGTTGAGAACAAGGTAATTCTGGCTCACACCTATTTCTTGCAGAGATTTGAACAAGCGTTGTTGTTCGGCAAGTACACTAGCCTGGTTAAGCGTAACTCCAATGAACTCTGTTTGTTGTGGGTCTTTTAGCACTTTTTGGGCTTTGACTACGCGCTGTCGCAAAGTCCGTAAACGCCCCATAAATTCTGTACGACCAAGGACATTCTGATATTTGATCCAGAGTTTGAAAATCCATGCTAGCCAGTCTGCTAGCGCAGTTGGCATTTCTAGAAAACGCAGAAGATGACCTGTAGGAGCAGTGTCTAAAATAATCAAGTCTTCTTCTTGTTGCTCTAGCAATTCCATTACTGTTAACAGGGAAAGCATTTCATCAATCCCTGGTAAAGCTTGACCGACAATTTTGCGCCAAGCGACAGGAGCGTATGCCATTTCAATAGCTTCGCTTGTTTGGGTTTCGCCACTCATCATTTCGGCCAGTTCCCACAGGTAATCGGCTCTGAATTGCTCCAGAAGGCGATCGCTATCTACTTCCTGACCTCGAAGATTGGCAGTTATTTGATATGGTTCGTGTCCTAAACTCAAACCAAAGGCATCGCCCAAGGAGTGAGCTGGATCGATGGAAACAATGCGAATTTTGCGATCGGGATGTTGTTGAGCCATAGCCCAACCAATGGCAGCTGCTACTGTGGTTTTGCCTACTCCACCTTTACCACCAATTAGTAACAGGCGGCGACCTTGGGTGAGAAAATCTCCAAAGCTAGGAGGAATTGTTTCAGGCCATTGAACTGGGAGTAGATCGATAGGAGATGGCGGTTCCATCTGAGGAACATGGATTTGGTCGATCAGATGGCTGAGGGCTACAATTCCCAAAGGCTCTTTATCTTGCTGTGGCACGATAAAAATCGGCTTGCCGTTAGCAAGAGCCGTATACTGGCCGATGAGCGGCTGTTGTTCTTGGTAACGATCGCGGTCAGTTGCACTGGTAATAACTTGGTTGACAAACAACCCTCCGCAAGGCATCTGCATGGTTTGTAAGGCTTCTAGGAATCGTTTTGATTCCAACCAACTCATTGGTTCGGCGATCGCAACTAACAAACAAGCTGTATGCTTAGGATCTTGAAGCAGACGACGGCCTTGGGAAAGTTCAGCTTTTAGGGTATGCAAAAAATCGTCAGCGCGATCGGGTTTGTAACTCCCAGCAAAGGTCTTGCTAATATACCGATGCTTTTCTTGAAATAGTTCGAGAGAGTGGAGGAAAGTGTCTAAAAAATCCATCAAGCCAAACAAGTTGAGAGTATGACCGCTAGGAGCCATATCTACTACTACTCGATCTACCTGCTGTTCGTTGAAAAGGCGTTGGATCTCTAACAAACCCATCAACTCGTCCAGTCCCGGCCAGTTTAAATCCCAAATTGGATGCAAGTCTTCTCCTTCAACAAAACTACCGCGCTCCACTAAAAGTTCTAACATCTGACCGTAACGTTCTTTAAACTTTTGTAGCAGAAGCTTTGCATCCAACGCCCTTACTTTTAGATTGGGTAGTTCCGCTATGGGACGAGGAATGTCATCAACGCTAACTTGTAAGACATCTCCAAGAGAGTGAGCCGGATCGGTTGAGATTAAAAGAATTTGCTCGTTGACAAATTTCTGCGCCCAACGATATGCAAAGGTGCAGGAGATTGTTGTTTTTCCGACTCCACCTTTGCCGCTAAACATAGCAAGGTGTAGATTATCAAAAAGTTCCATCTCGTTTGTCATTTCCGGCGTTTTAGGACAAATTTACTACATATTTTTGAAATTTACTTAAGTAATTTTGCTGAATAAAGCTATTTAAAACCTTAATTTTTTACGATTGGAGTCCCTGTGAAGCAAGAATCCCCGAATTTCTAATTCAGGGAGTGTCAAAAAGATTAGCTGAGGAACTATAACTGAGGGAAAGATTTAGCTAGGGGTGTCCAAAGGTAAGGAGATATAGATGGTTAACAGTTCTGAAAGCGATATAAATATTGGATATCATATCCAAGGTATTTCTGAATACAACTTTTTTTCTGACAGTCAATCTGAGGACATTCATCGTCGTTCACTCAAAATAGACTCTCCCTACTTAGGGATAAAAACTTTTGAAATTAAAGATAAAGACAAATTTTTTGGACGGGATAAGTGGATTGCTGAGATTAGCGATCGCTTAAAAAAAGATGATGCACTCTTACTTTTAGGAGCAGCATACAGCGGCAAATCATCATTAATTTTAGCAGGTTTAATCCCTTATTTAGGATATCATAAAAATTCCTTAATTAATATAAGTTTTCAACCAGAAGAAAATCCTTTTAAATCTCTTTATAAGTGTCTGGCTTTTACTTATGGAAAACACTCAAAAATAGCTGATAGCTATCGAGAAATCAGAGAAGATGCCCTAATTCAAATTGTTAAACTCCTCAAACAAGATTATGAGTGCGTTCTGATTTTTATCGACCGATTTGAAGAACTGTTTACGAAAACTCAAAAGCCAGAACGCGACCAATTTGTTGCTAGCCTCTCTCATTTGCTCCAGCAGCAGGATAGCTCTGTCAAAATTGTTTTAACAATGCGATCTGATTTTTTGGATAGATTTAGCGAGTATCCGCAACTTGCGAAGATCCACGATCGCTATAGTTGTATACTCACTAGAATGAGCGATGAAAAATTAAATTTAGCGATCGCTGAACCTGCGGCGAGACATGGCGTTACCTTTGAAGAAGGACTAATTGAGCAAATTATTGATGATTTTCACCAACAAGATGATTCTTTACCACTTCTGGAATATACCCTGGATGTACTGTGGAAAAGCGAAAATCTTCAAAACCGGGTTCTGAAAACAAAGACTTATAAAGAACTAAAAGAGCAAATATTTAGTTGTTTCAGCGAACAAGCTAATCAATTTATTAATCCTAGTGTTGGGTGGCGCGATCGCAATTTGAGAGAACAGGAACAAGAGATTCAAAAGTTAAACCTTGCACTGACTGAATTAAAACTGCGCGAACAATCTGCTAGGGTTTTGAATTTACTCTCCGTCCAACCGTTAGAGGGCTTGGTGCTGGCAATTCAAACAATGGGTGAGAATTTAGAGAAAAACCCAAACCAGCTTCTAGCTCCTGTTTTGGGAAGCTTAAAGGAAGCAACGAACACACCCACAGAAGGAAATAGCTTGCGCGGACACGAGCAAGAGGTGAATTGTCTAGCCTTTAGTCCTGATGGCAAGTTTATTGCCAGTGGTAGTAGTGATTCTACGATATGTTTGTGGAATATCGTTGGCAATCCCACTGCTCAATTTTTGTTAGGGCACGAGCAAGAGGTTAATTGTCTAGCCTTTAGTCCTGATGGCAACTTTATTGTTAGTGGCAGTATTGACGGAATTTTGTGTTTATGGAATCTACAAGGTAATCTGATTACTCTACCGTGGCAGGGACATGAGGAAGGAGTTATTGCCGTCGCCTTTAGCTCAAATAGCGATTCTATTGTCAGTGTTGGTTTTGACGGAACAGTGTGTTTGTGGGATTTACAAGGTAACGTCATTACTCAACCTTGGCGCGGACACAAGGAAGGAGTTATTTCCGTTGCCTTTAGTCCAAATGGCGATTCCATTATCAGTGTAGGTTTTGACGGAACGGTGTGTTTGTGGGATTTACAAGGTAACGCCATTACTCAACCCTGGCACAAACATGAGGCAAAAATTATTTGCGTCGCCTTTAGCCCCGATCGCAAGTTTATTATTAGTGGTAGTAGTGATTCTACAGTGCGGTTGTGGGACATCCAAGGTAATCCCGTCGGTCAACCTTGGCGCGGGCATGAAGGAAGTGTAAATTCTGTAGCGTTTAGCCCTGATGGTAAGTTTATTGTTAGTGGTAGCTGCGATCGCACAATACGTTTGTGGAATATTAATGGCAACCCCATGACTCAACCTTGGCGCGGACATGAAGGACAGGTGAATTCCCTAGCCTTTAGTCCCAATGACAAGCTGATTATCAGCGGTGGCGATAAAACTGTGCGTTTGTGGGAGCTAGATCAAATATTACAAAATCGGGTCATCGGGCGATCGCAGCGCAAATATGAGAATTGGGTTAATTCTGTCGCCTTTAGCCCAGATGGCAAACTGATTGTCAGCGCCAGCAATGATTCTACAGTGCGCTTGTGGGATATGAACGGCAATCCTATTGGTGAACCTTGGCGCGGACATGAAAAAGAAGTGAATTCTGTCGCCTTTAGCCCTGATGGCAATTGGATTGTCAGTGCTAGCAATGATACTACAGTGCGCTTGTGGGATATGAACGGCAATCCTATCGGTCAACCTTGGCGCGGGCATGAAAAAGAAGTGAATTCTGTCGCCTTTAGCCCAGATGGCAAGTTTATTATCAGCGCCAGCAATGATACTACAGTGCGCTTGTGGGATATGGAGGGCAACCCCATTGGTGAACCTTGGTGCGGACATGAAAAAGAAGTGAATTCTGTTGCCTTTAGCCCTGATGGCAAGTTTATTATCAGCGCCAGCAATGATTTTACAGTACGCTTGTGGGATATGAACGGCAACCCCATTGGTGAACCTTGGCGCGGACATGAAAAAGAAGTGAATTCTGTTGCCTTTAGCCCAGATGGCAAGTTTATTATCAGTGCCAGCAATGATTCTACAGTACGCTTGTGGGATATTGACGGCAATCCTATCGGTCAACCTTGGCGCGGACATGAAAAAGAAGTGAATTCTGTTGCCTTTAGCCCAGATGGCAAGTTTATTATCAGTGCTAGCAATGATTTGACAGTGCGCTTGTGGGATATTGACGGCAATCCTATCACCCAACCTTGGCGCGGGCATGAGTATTGGGTAAATTCCGCAGCTTTTAGCCCTGATGGTAAACTGATTGTCAGTGGTAGTCTTGATGGAACAGTGCGCTTGTGGCGCTGTGGGTGGCAAGAGTGGTTGCAAGTTTGTTGCAACAGGTTACATTATCATCCCGTCTTTCAAAATCCTGAAAATGGCAGTGATGTAGAAATTGCCCACCAAACTTGTCAAAAATATGTATGGAATCTACAATGCCCTAAACAGTTGAACAACCAAGGTGAGCAAAAAGAGAAAGCGTTTTCAGCAGCTTTGGAGGACTTTAAGCAAGCAGTTCAACTTAATTTTACATCACATTGGAAACATCGCCTTGCTTGGCAATCAGTACCCACAGAGAACCAATAACTCGTCCTACTAGCACCGCAAGTTTAAAATATTGGGTTTCAAAAACTTACGGAAACTAAAGTCCAATCATTAACAGAATTACTCAATCCAATAAATTAAGTTTGCCGTACTAGTAGGTTGGGTTTCGTTCCTCAACCCAACATTTGTAGAACTAGAATTAAGTCATCTAAAGCTTGGATGAAAATAAACAGTTAGTAGCGCTGGCATAATTTCACGAGTTAAAATATCTGCGACTAAATCTGATGATTGCAAAAGTTGGATGGCTACAATAACCCTATCTTGCTACCAGTTCATAGATACTTGACCAGTATTTACCTGGTAATAATTTCCTTGTTGATAAAATTCTTGCTACTGGAGTTTTTCACCTAAAAAGCTTATGTCATTTACAGATAGATTTAACCAAATTGCAGCAATTATTTATAATGAACTAGGTGTACAAACAAAAAATATTACTCTTAATATACGGCTTCGGGAAGACCTCAAAATAGATGGTGATCATGTTGATGAACTATTTTCTAAAATCACTGAACAGTTTGGTATAGATTGGCAGGGGTTTGTTTTTTACCGATACTTCCATGAAGAACCACATTTATTTTCTTTACTTTTTGAGTGTTACTATCGCAAACGTTACGGCACACTCAAAACAATTACGGTCAGCCATCTACTATCAGTTATTGAATGTGGAGTTTGGTTTGAACCATCCCAATCTGATATTTACATTTGAGTTCATTACACAATCTTAACTAGTTTATACTGATAAGTTTTTCTAATCATTATTATTATTAAATATTATTACGATTTTTGTCCTATATTAATATTTGCAGCCGTCCTTGCAGATATCTATATATTTGTTTAGCGGCGAATTCTATTCATCGGAATAATTAAACCCATGAGTCAAATAGTCTGGATAGCAAGACACGCTAACCGCCTCGACTTCGTAAACCCCGATTGGTTTCTTACCGCTGAACGACGCTACGATCCACCCTTGTCTAATGATGGTATGGTGCAGGCACAGCAGTTAGCTAAACGATTAAAAGGAGAAAATATTGGCCATATTTTCGCTTCTCCTTTTCTGCGAACCGTACAAACGGCAAACGCAGTTGCAGAAATGCTCGACTTGCCGATTAAACTCGAAACAGGCTTGAGTGAATGGCTAAATCCAGTTTGGATGACAGAAGAACCCGAAAGACTCTCAACTCCAGCCTTAGCAGAGTTATTCCCCAGAATTGACACCAGCTACACTTCACGCATCGCCGCCAAATATCCTGAAACTCGCGAAAAAGTGCGAGAACGTTCTGGGCAAACTGCTAGATGTTTAGCTACTGAGTTCTTACCAGAACATATCCTGTTAGTAGCACATGGTGCATCTGTGTTGGGGGGAGCAATGGGGCTAGTGGGGGAAATTGCCAAAACAGAAGTCAAGGCTTCTTTGTGTTCTCTGGTAAAAGTGGTACGCGAAGATCCAGAATGGTTATTAGAACTAAAGGGAGATACTTCCCATTTAACCCACATAGAAGAAGTTATTCGATTTGCTTAAACCTCTGATAGAGATTTGTGTTCATGACTTCTGCTAGGTTGAGTATATCTTACAAAAAAAGTAATTTAATTCACCAATAAATTCTATGACTTTGTTACTAGCAGGAGACATCGGCGGTACGAAAACTATTCTGCAATTGGTTGAAAAATCAGACTCACCAGCTTTACATACTATTTATCAGGAAAGTTACCACAGTGCCGATTTTCCTGATTTAGTACCGATAGTGCAGGAGTTTTTGGTCAAAGCTAATACACCTACACCAGAAAAGGCTTGTTTTGCGATCGCCGGCCCCATAGTCAAAAATACTGCTAAACTGACCAATTTAGCTTGGTTCCTAGATACCGAACGTCTACAAGAAGAATTGGGTATCCCGCATATTTCTTTGATTAATGACTTCGCCGCCGTTGGCTATGGCATTTCAGGTTTACAAAAAGAAGACTTGCTGACGTTACAAATTGGCAAACCTCAACCCGAAACCCCCATTGGAATTATTGGTGCTGGTACTGGCTTAGGGCAAGGATTTTTAATTAAGCAGGGGAACCACTATCAAGTTTTTTCTTCAGAAGGTGGACACGCTGACTTTGCCCCTCGGAACGAGATCGAGTTTCAACTATTGAAATACCTGCTAGGTAAACATGATATCCAGCGCGTTTCTGTGGAACGCGTGGTTTCTGGAATGGGAATTGTGGCAATTTACCAATTTCTGCGCGATCGCAAATTTGCCACAGAATCACCAGATATTGCCCAAATCGTTAGAACTTGGGAACAAGAAGCCGGACAAGAAGAGAAAAGTGTCGATCCTGGTGCTGTCATTGGTACAGCTGCACTAGAAAAACGCGATCGCCTCTCGGAACAAACTTTGCAATTATTTGTAGAAGCTTACGGTGCAGAAGCCGGTAATCTCGCCCTGAAACTCCTACCTTACGGTGGCTTATACATCGCTGGTGGAATTGCGCCCAAAATTCTGCCCTTAATTCAAAACAGCGGTTTCTTATTAAATTTCACCCAAAAAGGCAGGATGCGCCGCCTCCTCGAAGAGATCCCGGTGTATATTATCCTCAACTCGCAAGTCGGCCTAATTGGTGCTGCTTTATGTGCTGCTAGGTTATAACAGCTGGCATCATCAGTGAGATCGCTATCTCAAAGGGCAAAAAATATGACAGTTAAAAGTCTGTTGCCACTAATAGCAGCCACCATTGTTTGTGGTGGCTCTGTTCTTGTGGAAGCGCGTCAACCCAAATCTCCGGTAGCTGTTGTCAAACCAAAGGTTTCTCAACCCGTGCAGCCACAATGGAAGTTATACACTGCTCCAGATGGACGTTTTACAATTTTGATGCCGGGAAGCCCCAATAGAAATACCGAATACCAAAAAACTTACATGGGGGAAATTACTTTAGAAATATTTGTTGCTCAACCACCAAAGCAACAAGTAGCATACATAGTTGCTTACAATGATTTTCCTTATAGTTACGGTGAAATGGCCGATCCTCAAGCTGTACTTAATAATGCACAGGATATGGCTTTAAAGACTACGAAAAGTAATTTAATTAGTCAACGAAACATTCGTAGTTACAATAATCATCCCGGCAAAGAAATTCAGTACATCAATTCTGGAGGCAAAATTACTATAAGTAGAATGTATGTTGCCGAAGGAAGACTATATCAAGTAATGGCAATCACTACCAAAAAACAGCAGAAGACATTAGCTAAAACTATTAATGGCTATTTAAATTCTTTCAATGTGGTTTTAAAAAAGTGAAATAACTAACAACTTCTACTATATTAGCCTTGTAATTAATTGCAGGGCTAATATATAGCAGGAGGCAGTTAAAGCTTTGCTGTCAGCTTAGTGCTGGAAAATTAAACTTGTACGATCGTTGTTAAAGTTCCTCTTTCGCAATATTATGAGCGAATGCATTAGGGCGAACTCGTCAAATAAATCACAGTCACGTTGGTGCTTGGTTATTAACCCAATTTCAGCAATAATTACAAACTGCTTTGCGGTAGGGAATGGGGAGTAGGGAAAAAACAAAGGATACAGAGCAATTAAAGTGCGATCGCACTACAGCAATCCTATCTGATTTGTGAGAATTGCCAGCCGTAGATTCCCAGTTTCTCAAAAAAGTCGGGAATCTTGTTTCTCACGAATAGTTCCAGATTGCACTAATATACTGTGGCTAAAGTCACCCTTTCAGGTGAAGACATACAGAAATACGAATGCCTAGTATGAAGTAAGATTAAGCAACTGTGAAGCTGATTATGCGTCTAGTTGTTAGTTAACTCATAAAAATTTAATCCTAAAGCTTTAACAACTCCGTACTCTCCACTTGTCCTCTAACTAAAAAATATTTTTATACCGCAAGATTTACAGGCTTCTATAATATGGCTACGCACATAGAAATTCCAGTTATTGGCAAAGTTAAGTATCCATCGCGCTGGCTGATTGGGCTGATAGCGGGGAGTGCTTTGGTTGTGGGTACTATAACAACTTACACCTTGGTAAACCAAGGGACAAACAAAGAAGATATTGCTCAACTAACTGTGCCAGTAGCAGCCCAAAACGTGACGTTGCGGATTACCGCTAGTGGCAAAGTCGTGCCAGTTCAGAGCGTAAATATTAGTCCGAAGAATCCCGGAGTGCTATCGCAATTATACGTAGAACAAGGCGATCGCATTCAACAAGGGCAAATTCTCGCCCGCATGGATAGTGCCGGTATTGAGGCTCAAAGGAGTCAGTACCGTGCCAACTTAGCCCAAAGTCAAGCACAGCTAGCCCAAGCCCTTGCTGGTAGTCGTCCTCAAGAAATCGCTCAGGCGAGGGCCCGATTAGCCCAAGCTCAAGCCCAATTAGCTGCGGCTAAGGCTGGTAATCGTCCCCAAGAGATTGCTCAATCTCAATCTCAAGTTGATGCGGCTCAAGCAAGGGTGAATTACACCAGCGAACAGGTAAAGCGTTACCAATATCTATATAAAGAAGGAGCAGAGAAAAAACAATTACTCGATCAAGCCATCAGCGACGACAAAAGTGCTAGAGCCAATTTAGAAGAAGCGAAAAAACGATTTTCTTTAGTCCAAAGTGGCACTCGCACTGAAGAAATCGACCAACGCCAAGCCGCTGTTAACGAAGCACGGGCAGCATTGGTACTGTTAGAAGATGGAACCCGTTCTGAAGAAATTGTCCAGCGTCAAGCCGCTGTTGCATCTGCTGAGGCTCAGTTAAAGGGTGTACAAGTGCAGTTGGAAGATACTATTATTCGCGCTCCTCTGTCGGGAATTGTTACCCAAAAGTATGCCGAACCAGGTGCATTTGTTACACCCACAACTTCGGCATCTACTAGTGCATCGGCAACTTCTAGTTCAATTGTCGCCGTAGCACGCGGTTTAGAAATATTAGCTCAAGTTCCCGAAGCCGATCTTGGCAGAATGAAACAGGGACAGCAGGTGGAAATTGTCGCTGATGCCTATCCCGACCAAGTTTTTAAAGGTCATGTGCGCCTGATTGCTCCCGAAGCAGTCGTGGAACAAGGTGTGACATCCTTTCAGGTGCGGGTTGCTATCGATACTGGCATAGATAAACTGCGTTCTGGCTTAAATGTGGATCTGACTTTTTTAGGCGATCGCGTTAATAATGCCTTGGTATTACCAACAGTGTCAATTGTCACCGAAAAGGGTAAAACTGGCGTACTCGTACCAGATGCAAAAAATAAACCCCAGTTCCGCGAAGTTACAGTTGGGGCACAAATTCAAGATCAAACTCAGATTTTAGAGGGAGTTAAAGAAGGCGATCGGATTTTTGTTAACCCACCCAAAGATTACAAAATTGAGAAGGCTAAAGAACAGCAGAATAAATAATACCAATTTGGTATTAGCAAGTTTGTAATAAGGGCTTTAGTCCTTCTTTGAATAAAGACTTTTAATCTATAGCAAGGGACTGGGGACTGGGGATGGTGGGGTCCCCTCTGGGGATAAGGGGTAATGGGGACTGGGTGAAAAGCCTTTTTGTATCTAAGTTTTATCGTCTGTTGATGTCCTAACCACCTTGACTGTTGCTATAAAATCTAAAATCTAAAATCCAAAATTGGTATGAATTTTCTCGAAAGCATGAATATGGCGGGGAAAACCCTGCTGTCAAATAAACTGCGTAGCGCCCTGACGATGTTGGGTATAGTTATTGGCAATGCCTCGGTGATTGCGATGATTGGCATTGGCGAAGGTGGGCAGAAGTATGTGAATAAACAGCTGGAGTCACTAGGGCCAAATGTGCTATTTGTACTGCCAGGGAATCGAGAAACTCAGCGAATCTCCTTTGAAGTGCCAAAAACTCTGGTGTTGCAAGATGCGGATGCGATCGCTTCTCAAGTACCAACAGTAGTAGGAGTTGCACCAGAGTTAAACAGAAGACAGGTAATTACATACCGCAATAGAAATACCGATGTCAATATCATTGGCACAACTCCCTCCTTTTTATCAGTGCGGGATTTTGAAACTGATAAAGGCAGGTTTTTCTCTGAGGTAGACATCAAGCGAAATAACCAAGTGGTAGTGCTGGGTGGAGATTTGGCAGAAAAACTATTCGGTAATAGTAACCCTGTAGGACAGCAATTGCGAGTTGGAAATACCAGCTTTCAAGTGATTGGGACGTTAACAGCCAAAGGTTCCAGCGTGGGAGCAGATTATGATGATGCTGCCTTAATCCCAATTACCACATCAGCAAACCGACTTGTGGGCAAAAATTCTCCTTATGGTATTGCCTTAGATTATCTCGTTGCTGCCGCTCGTGATTCAGAGAGTGTGGATGCAGCAGAGTTCCAAATTACTAATTTACTGCGTCTAAGACACAAAATTAATGGTGAAGATGACTTTACTCTTCGCACCCAGAAAGATGCTTTGCAAACTGTCGGTCAAATTACAGGTGCATTGACAATTATGCTAGCTGCGATCGCCGGCATATCCCTGTTTGTCGGCGGCATTGGTATTATGAATATTATGCTAGTCTCCGTCACCGAACGCACCCAAGAAATCGGATTGCGAAAAGCGATCGGCGCAACTGAGCAAGATATTTTGCTACAGTTCATCATTGAGGCAGTGATTGTTTCTGCGGCTGGCGGCTTAGTTGGGACTGCGGTTGGTGTCAGTAGCATCCTATTAGTGGGAGCCTTGACTCCTTTAGAAGCGAGTCTTTCTCCTGTAGCGATTACTATGGCAGTTGGTGTCTCTGGGGGTATTGGTTTATTCTTTGGCGTTGTTCCTGCACGTCGTGCTGCTAAACTCGACCCGATTGTGGCTTTGAGAAGTGCTTAGATAAATCATCACAAAGACGCGATCAATCGCCGTCAAGACAAAATGATTGATTATTGTCTTGACGGCGATTGATCGCGTCTCTTGGCTGTAACCGAACAGTATTGATATGAGTCCTATCGTTGAGCGATCGATAAAGGCTTCGATGCGCGATCGCTACAATCCATTGAAGTAATTTTGCTGAAAAACGGGAAGACTATGGTTAATCCCAAATGGGGAAATTTCTATAAAAATCCCGAACAGCAAAATGCTCAAAAAATTTTTACTTAACTGTTTAATTTTGCCTGTTTCTTTAGTGCCCTGGCTCTGTGTGGGAACGCTTTTTGATTCCCCAGCCAATGCTTTACCAGGGCAAAGTACAGAAGAAGTAGGCACTTGGATTAAAGCACATCCGACACTCCGCCCCAGAAGAGGGGAGCAATTATTTGTGCAAAAGACTGATACTGCTGCCCAACGATTCACTTTTCAAGCGTCAGTATTGCCTCCTGGTAGGGTGGAGTTTTCCAAAGACCGGGGCACAATTCGGACTGAGCGCATTACTATGTATGATGCTATTAACGGCATGACATTTACGCGTCTCCAAGAATCCTTGCGGGTAATTTATGGCTTGGAAATTTATCAAGACTACGATCGCGCCCAAGTTGTGTATCAATATCCCAACGAAAAGGTAATTAATTCAGCGCGTCTGGCCAAAACTCCAATTCGGGAAGCTTTAAAGGGAGAATTACGAGTAGGCGATCGCTATGTATATTGGGTGGAAGTTGCCCAACCCAAGAATGGCAAAGCTTTTACCGGCCAAATGACCGTTTTGCTCAAAACTGACTTAGACAAGTTAGAAAATGAACTGCAAATTCGTTAATGGCTATTAGTCATTGGTCATTGGTCATTAGTCATTAGTCATTAGTCATTGGTCATTGGTCATTTGGCATGGGACACAAGAGGCAGAGTAGGCAGAAGTTCTAAAATGTTTGAATTTTGAATTTTGAATTTTGAATTTTGAATTTATTTCTCCCCTGCTCCCTGCTCTCTCATCTCTTTCCCAACTCCATAGTCGCTAAGGTTTGCCATATACCTGAAAAGATACTTTCAGCTGCTAAGGAAATTCGTAGTAAATCTTCTTTGAGTAGTGGTGGCCAATCAACCCCGGCTTTACGCCCTGCGCCAAATAGCTGTTGTGCCTTAATACTTAACTGATAAAGGGCTAAAGCCAGTTCTCGGTCTACGCTCTTTGCATCTTTGAGGGCTTCAAACACCACTTTCAATGCCAACAAAATCGAAGTGATCTGACCGGGTACCGGCGGTTTGCCCTGTTTCATACGCGTTAACAGCGCATCTGGGTTTTCCTCGGTTGTGATTGTCTGATCTATGAGGAGTTTCCTAGCTGTTTCGTAATTCATGTAGTCAGTTTAGCGTACATTTTGCTTCAGCAGTAATACTTAATTAAAAAGTAATAAAACGGCTTTCTAGTTATTTATAGCAATCTCTGATGATTTGTGAAATGATAAGCGTGGGGAAAATAATGAGGAATTAGCGATGCTCTAGGTTAACCAGATAAACTGAATATAATATCTTTGAAAAATACACCTGACTAGGAATCAAAATTAAAATGATCTCACCTAATTTACTAGAAATTGAGCGCTCTATCCTTGCCTTGTCTGTGGAAGAACAACTTTGGTTGTTAGAAAGTATTGTTCGGAAAATTCGAGAAAATGAGTATGTAAAAGATAGTTTTACTGACACTAAAAATCTAGATGAACAACTGCAATTTACTGCTATTGAGCCAAGTATTCAAACACAAATTACTGCTATAAATGATGAGTTTGCAATTTCTGAAATTCTCTAATATATAGGAATATCAATCATGAAATTGCCCGACTTAAAAAGTTAAATATACAATTTATCAGTGAGCGATCGCCAAAAAATTGCTGAGTGCGATCGCAGTCTCGAAATTAATCATTTACATCGCACTCAGCAGTTTTATTCAGTAATGAAAACAAGTTTTTGCGTAATCTAGATTGCCAACCTATTTTCGTTTACACGGAGATGTGGCGATCGCAAAATCAAATTATTAACCAAAATCCCCATAGTTAAAATTATGGAGATGTCCCTATTTGCTTTTAATTTTGTTTAATCTATCTTTACGATTCAACCTGATTATGGTATATAACTGTGGGAAATACGCTCTGATGATGTTGCTGATTATCAGTCAATAGGGACAATCTCGCAAAAGCAAATTTTAACGGTGCTTATTACATTGTTTAAAGTTATGTAGCCTTTTGATTACGGCCTATCAACCACTGCGGTAGACTATGCGTTGATTATGATTCTTTCGCAGAGAAGAACACTCGAAAGGAGCCGTTTTTTCAATGTCTCATACCGTAAAAATCTACGATACCTGCATTGGCTGCACCCAATGCGTCCGCGCTTGCCCTACTGATGTACTTGAGATGGTTCCTTGGGATGGCTGTAAAGCTGCTCAAATTGCCTCTTCACCCCGTACAGAAGACTGCGTGGGCTGTAAGCGTTGCGAAACTGCTTGTCCCACCGACTTTTTGAGCATCCGGGTTTACCTGGGCGCTGAAACAACTCGCAGTATGGGTCTAGCTTACTAAAAAGCTGAGTGCTGAGTGCCCAGTGCTGAGTGCTGAGACAAAAAGAAGTAAATCAGAAACACAATTTCTTGATTCTTCACTCGGAACTCGGAACTCGGAACTCAGCACTCAAGACTTTTAATTGTCTCAATAGCAAGCACCTTTACGATCGTAGAGTGGACACTGCCCGCCTTACGAAATCGCAATTTTAGATTGGGGATATAATCTCTGGGTATCTAAATCCTAGAAGTTGTATTTGTACCGTCAGGTCAAAAGCTGACGGCGAATCCGCTGTAAAAAAACCTAAAATCCATAACAATTCCTAGTAGTCTGTCAACCTAAAAATGTTAGGTGGAGGTTGGGTAAAGGTTAAAGGGACTCATGGTAAGGGATAAAAAACCTTTCCCCCTTACCCTTTTCCCCGCTTGCGTTGCCAAAGCGTACTACTAGTGGTAGAGGGAGTATTTTACTCCCTTTTTCTTTGCAAAACGTCCACTTTATGCTACCTACTATACTGGATTTAATCATCCTGAAAAAAAGTGGTGTGAAGAATGTGCGGAATTGTTGGATATATAGGCACTCAAGCGGCGACAGACATTTTACTAGCTGGACTGGAGAAACTCGAGTACAGGGGCTACGATTCGGCTGGAATCGCCACTGTTTGGGAAGGTGAGGTAAATTGTGTGCGGGCAAAGGGTAAACTCCATAACCTGCGTTTTAAATTGGAACAAATAGAAACCCCTGCCCCAATTGGTATTGGTCATACACGTTGGGCAACTCATGGCAAACCAGAAGAGTATAATGCCCATCCCCATTTGGATACGGCAAAACGAGTGGCGGTGGTGCAAAATGGCATTATTGAAAACTACCGCGAGTTACGCGAGGAACTCAAAGCTAAAGGACACGAATTTCGTTCTGAAACCGATACCGAAGTCATTCCCCATCTAATAGCCGAGCTTTTAAAGAATCTTCCCCCTTCATCTCCCTTCATCGACGCAGTTCGCCAAGCCGTTAACCATTTGCGTGGAGCGTTTGCACTTGCAGTTATTTCTGCTGATTTCCCCGATGAATTGATTGTTGTTCGCCAACAAGCACCTTTAGTAATTGGTTTTGGTCAAGGGGAGTTATTTTGTGCCTCTGACACACCTGCGATCGTTGCTTACACCCGTGCAGTGCTACCTCTGGAAAATGGCGAAATTGCCCGCCTCACACCTTTGGGCGTTGAGATTTACAATTTTGCTGGCGACAGGTTGAAAAAACAACCCCGGCTGCTCAACTTCAATCCTGCAATGGTAGAAAAGCAGGGATTTAAACACTTCATGCTCAAAGAAATTCATGAGCAACCAGGAGTAGTAAGAGCTAGTTTAGACGCATACTTCAATCCAGCCGAATCTACCGAATCCCCAATCAATCTTAGTTTACCTGCGGATTTATACACCGATTTAGAACAAATTCAGATCCTCGCCTGTGGTACCAGTTGGCACGCAGCATTAATCGGAAAATATTTACTCGAACAACTAGCAGGAATTTCCACTCAAGTACATTATGCTTCTGAGTATCGCTATGCACCATCACCCGTGACGGCTAACACCTTAATCGTTGGTGTTACCCAATCAGGTGAAACAGCCGATACCCTAGCAGCTTTGACGATGGAAAAAGAACGTCGCCAAGGGAAAGAACCCAAATATCAAGCGCGACTACTGGGGATTACTAATCGCCCCGAAAGTAGCCTTGGTCATCTGGTACCGCATATTATCAGTACCCTAGCGGGAATTGAAATTGGGGTAGCAGCGACAAAAACTTTTACCGCCCAATTGATGGCATTTTATGCTTTGGCATTGGATTTAGCAGCTCGTCGTCAGACAGTTTCAAAAGATACATTAGATCAAATTATTAATGGGTTGCGGCAGATTCCCAAAGAAATTGAAGCAACTTTAGAAAGTCAGGAAAGTTTAACCGAACAGCTAGCCCACGAATTTGCTGAAACTAAAGATTTCATTTTTGTGGGTAGAGGAATTAACTTTCCCATTGCTTTAGAAGGGGCATTGAAATTAAAAGAAATCAGCTATATTCATGCCGAAGGGTATCCGGCTGGAGAAATGAAACATGGCCCAATCGCACTTTTAGATGCGAAAGTACCAGTAGTTGCGATCGCCATCCCTGGTAGTGTATACGAAAAAGTTATTTCAAATGCCCAAGAAGCCAAAGCTAGAGATTCTCGGTTAATTGGTGTTACCCCCGTCAACGATGGCGAAGCTGCGGAAATCTTTAACGATCTTCTTCCCATCTCTCATGTTGAAGAGTTACTTTCTCCAATTCTGACAGTTGTTCCTTTGCAATTATTAGCTTATCATATTGCCGCCCGTCGCGGTTTAGATGTCGATCAGCCTCGTAATTTAGCTAAAAGTGTCACTGTTGAATGATTTATACTATTAAAGCAGTAATTATACTGTAGTGAATTTACATGATATTATTGCTGGATAGTTAAATCTTAGCACATCCAGCAATTTTTTTTGAAGTGATATCTGGCACAAGAGGCTATATGTCTATACAATCACAAAATGATTGACGTTGGGCTTTAACCTTGAATAAATCGATTTTTATACTAAAGCGATGCTAAAAACAAACTTATGGTTATTAGAGGAGTAACACTTAGTGGTAAGTGGTCAGAAAAAACAGAACATAAAAAACGGCAATAGGGTGACTTTAGATTTTAAGCAACCCATTTGGGCATCTGCCGATAAGCTAAGGAGTCATATCGACGCCGCAGAGTTTATAACATTTTACAATAGTAGGTAATTTATGAATCAACAAACAATTAAATCCTTAGATTTAACCATTGACAAATTATTTGATGATTTTTACAGTATACCACCTTATCAAAGAGAGTATGTTTGGGAAGAAAAGCAAGTAGAACAACTTTTGTATGATGTATATAAAGAATTTCCTCCCCTTGAATTTCGTCATAAATCAGATGATTATTTTATTGGTAGCATTGTTGTTTGCCCTAGTTCTGATGGCACTAACAATCTTTATGAAGTAATTGATGGACAACAACGAATTACTACTGCTCACATTTTCTCTTGTGTTGTTAAAAACTATCTTGTAAAGTTAGAAAATCATGCTGCTGTTGATAGCATAAAAACTCAGATATACGGGATAGATACAGATTCTAATGGTTTTGATGTACCTCTATACAAAGTAGCACTTCAGTATGAAGATAGTAGCAAAGTTTTAGACAAGTTTGCAGATGATAATTTTGATTTAGAGCAGATAGTTGATAATACTAAATCTGCCCAGAATCTGGTCAATGCTTATGGAATAGTTTACAACTTTATTTCCAATGAGTTTGGGCAAAATGAAAGTGAATTAAGGAGATTTTACTTACATTTTACGAAGAAAGTCAAACTTGTACGTGTTGAAACAGCAGATGTTAATCATGCATTACGAGTTTTTGAAACTCTTAATGATAGGGGTGTTGGTTTAAATCCTATGGATTTATTAAAGAACCTTATGTTTAAACAAGCGAATATAGAGAATTTTGAAAATATTAATACTCAATGGAAAGAACTAAATGATGCAATACAATCAGCTAATGAAAAACCTTTTAGTTTTCTACGTTACTTTATTTTTTCAAATTTTGATGTTAAGCGTGATGATGTACAAGAAGAAAAAGTTTATGAATGGTTTTTGAATAATAATTTAGTGTGTCAATATACGGAAAAACCAATTGAATTTGTAGAAAAGCTACGTAAATCTGCTAACGCATATGCTTCTTTTATTAAAGGAAAAAATACAGATGGTACAAATAATCGTTATTTAGCCAACATTAAACATTTAACTCCTAATTCTAGACAACATATGAGTTTATTATTAACAGGTCTTGAATTACCAAAAGAATTATTTATAGAATTATGTCGACAACTCGAAAATACACTTTTTGCTCTTATTATTACTGGGAAAAAACTGAATGAGTTAGAACGCACTTTTATAGAATGGTCTAGTGAAATCCGCAAAGTAAAAAATGCTGATACCTTACATCAGTTTGTAAATCAGTACATTTTACCCATTAAAAAGGATCTTAGACAAAAGTTTGAAGAAATATTCCTTAGTTTACAAGAAAAAGATTTGCCAAAATATCGATTAAAGTATATGTTGGCAAAATTTAGTCAGTATATTAATGAAAAAGCATTTGGTAGTGAAGAAAATTGGATAAATTTAAATACATTCATTCAGAATAAAATAGAAATAGAACACATTTTACCTCAAAAACCTGAGCAAGCTATTGTTGATGATTTTGATAAGCCAAATGAAATAACAAAATATATATCTAGACTAGGTAATCTGACTTTATTAGAAAAGACCATAAACGCCTCCATTGGTAGGGGCACTTATTCCGAAAAAAAGGCTGCTTATTCGCAGTCTGTTTTCTTGTTAACTAGGTCAATAACAGAGAAGCCTATACTTGGAAATAATACAGCTATTAATCGAGCAGTTCAAGACCTTAAGGAATTTACAATTTGGAATTCTCAAGCTATTGAAGAGCGTCAGAAAATGCTCACTTATTTGGCAAAACAGGTTTGGGATATGGATCAAGCAGTTTAATAAGTCGCTTTAGAGTCAGCTACATTGGAATCTGCTTTTGAAGACATTGTGGCTTCTAAATAAAGAATGGTTATTGCGATCGCTGATTTTAAATCCCAAGTTCACGACATAAATACATTAAATATTCACACTATTGCAGGTATTCTCAGCGAAAATGGTCAGATTCATCTGACTGATAATTCTAGGCTTCAAATTCGCCTACCAGTGGACAAAATAAGTCTAATCTATCCTTTAGCAGGTAAGTCCCTGAAAATTGGCAAGTATACAATTCGCTTGGGGATTCCTGAAATTTATTTGCTTGAGCCTGCTGAGTACGCCAATTTTTATTAGTACATAAATACTATTAAGTAGCGATCGCGCTGTGCCAGTTGCGTAAGTCCTGACAAAGAAAGAAAAAACGGCGTTGCAGAGAAAGCGGGATGATTTTGCCAGTTTTGTAGGATGGGCCGAAAAGCCCGTCCCTTGTATTTCAGAACGCTCGTGTCGCCCACCCTACAAGAATCATCCCTTGATTCAGCAACGCCGAAAAGAGATCAGCAGTTCATTCAATGCAGCCATATCAATTAAAAATGCATCATGTCCGTGGGTTGAATTCAGCCACGCCAGTTGAGCATTAGGGATTAAATTTGCCAATTCTTGCTGTTCTATTGGAGGATAGAGGATATCAGAATCAATTGCAACAACTAAAGTTGGTTGCTGGATGCTTTGGAGAATAGATTCATAATCTGACAAATCAGGACTGGTGCGATCGCGTGCAATATCGTGGCGATCCATTGCATGGGTGAGAGTGATGTAAGTGTTGGCATCAAATCGTTCTGTTAGCTTTTGACCCTGATGCTGTAAGTAACTGGTTATAGTAAACTGCTCAGATGCATCATACTCGCGTCCAAAGCGGTTTGTAAAACTATTCCAAGAACGGTAAGTAGACATTGCCATCATCCGCGCTACTGCTAGTCCTTGGTTTGGCGGCGCATCCAGAGTGTACTTCCCTCCTTGCCAGTTTGGATCGGCATAAATTGCCTGTCTTTGGGCTTCACTTAATCCAATACACCAAGCTGAATGTCTGCCAGAAACAGCAATGGGTGCGATCGCTTTCACCTTTTCTGGATATAACAACGCCCACTCCAATGCTTGCATTCCACCGAGCGAGCCACCAATTACTAACCGCAGAGATTGAACACCCAGGTATTCTAATAGCGCAACTTGCAGGCAAACCATATCTCGGATTGTAATTTTAGGGAAGAATACGCCATAAGGGTTTCCCGTTTTGGGGTTGACAGTAGTTGGCCCAGTTGTGCCGTAACAACTTCCCAAAATGTTGCTGCATACAATAAAGTCGCGTTCTGGATTGAAGGCTTTCTCTGAACCAAATAAAGGTTCCCACCAATCATCAGCATCAGCCGAACCAGTTAAGGCATGACAAATCAGTACCCCATTATCGCCTTGAGCATTTAACTGTCCCCAGGTGCGATAAGCAACCTGAACCCCAATTAATGTTGCGCCGCCTTCTAATTGAAATGGTATTGTTAGCTGGTAAAACTGGGTTTGCGGTGAGATGAAGTCTGAGTAGATCATAGGGCGGGGAGTTAGAAGTTGGAAGTTAGGAGTTAGGAGTTAAGAGTTAGAAGTGGAGGAGAAGAATTAATAACCAATGCCCTGTGTCCAATGCCCAATGACGGCAGTTGACGGCAGTTGCTCCACTTGGGGAGATCCCTGCGTACCCGTCACTGCCTCCCCAATGCCCAATGCCCAATACCCAATGCCCAATGCCCCATGCCCCATTCCCCATTTATTAACTCTTAACTTGCTCGAATGCTTGCTCAAAATCTTCTTTGATGTCGTCGATATGTTCAATTCCCACTGATACTCGCACCAAATCGGGTGTCACACCTGCTGAAAGCTGTTCGTCATTACTTAGCTGTTGATGGGTTGTAGAAGCGGGATGAATAACAAGGGTTTTCGCATCACCAACATTTGCTAAATGACTTGCTAATTTCACATGATTAATAAAAGCTTTACCCGCTTCTAGTCCACCTTTGATACCAAAGTTTAAAACTCCCCCAAAACCATGCCGAAGATATTTTTTTGCTCGTTCATGATAAGGGTGATTGGGAAGTCCGGGATAATTAACCCAAGATACTTGCTCTTGCTGTTCTAACCACTGAGCCAATTCTAGGGCATTGCTCGCATGACGATCTACACGCAAAGAGAGAGTTTCTAATCCTTGTAGTAACAGAAAGGCGTTAAATGGACTCAAGGACGGGCCAAAATCTCGTAACCCCTCGACTCTAGCGCGAATAATAAAGGCAATGTTACCAAATGTTCCACTAGGCCCAAACACTTCTTGAAAATTTAGCCCACGATAGCCGGGTGCTGGCTCAGTAAATAGAGAAAATTTGCCGTTACCCCAATCAAATTTACCCGAATCGACAATTACACCACCAATGGAAGTACCATGCCCACCAATCCATTTAGTTGCAGATTCTACTACTATGTCTGCACCATGCTCGATTGGTCGAGCTAAATAACCACCAGCACCGAAGGTATTATCCACAATTAAAGGAATGCCGTTTTCGTGGGCAATGTGAGCTAAAGCGGCAAAGTCGGGAATATTGAATTGAGGATTGCCAATGGTTTCAACGTATAAGGCTTTGGTGCGATCGTCGATCGCTTGACGAAAACTTTCTGGGTCATCTCCCTCAACAAACTTGACTTTAATACCTAATCGTGGTAAAGAAACTTTAAACTGGTTATATGTCCCACCATACAGAAAACTAGTGGAAACAATATTATCCCCAGTCTGAGCGATGGTACTGATTGCCAAGAATTGCGCCGCCTGACCACTAGCGGTTGCTAATGCTGCTACACCCCCTTCTAACGCAGCAATCCGCTTTTCAAATACATCCGTCGTCGGGTTCATGATGCGGGTGTAAATGTTACCAAATTCCTGGAGAGCAAATAACCGCGCTCCGTGGTCGGTGTCGTCAAAAACGTAGGAAGTTGTTTGGTAAATCGGTACAGCACGAGCATTAGTTCCAGGAGCCGGCTCTTGTCCAGCATGAACTTGCAGGGTTTCAAAACGATATTGTTCTGACATAAGCAGTTATTTGAGTTTCCAATTATACAAACAATTAACAATAATTGAGCCTTATTTTGGATGAATCAACGCTAATTTGGAAGGCTTACCGTATTTTACCTGTTTGCACCCAGGATTCCTCATCTCTAGCACAACAAGTTAGAAAATAGAAAACGGGAATTGACACCTCTTAATTTATATTTAGAAAAAAGCGTGTGAGTCGTCATGCAAATAGACCAGCCTTTTAGAATTAATGCTGCTCAACCAGACAAACTAAAACAATTTCTTCCCAAACCTTTAATTATTTCCAGCCCAGTTGCAGGTTGCAATAGTTTTTATTTTGCCTATCATCGTCAGTCAAACTATCAACTTCCTGAGACATCGCCGTTTCAGCATATTGTTACTATTTATACTAAAGAATTTGAGGCAAAATTAAAAATTAACGGACACTGGCAAAGTAAATCCTATGCAACAACCGATGTGGGGATTTTTCCTGCTCACCAAATTTCTCCAGCAGTACAATTTGAACAGGAATTAGGGTTTATTCACCTTGGTTTTGAACCAACGATGATTACTCGTGTTGCTTACGAATCAGTAAATCCTGATGCAGTTGAAATTGTACAACAGCTGCAAACTCACGATCCATTGATTCAACAAATTGGACTGACACTCAAGCAAGAAATAGAAACTAGTGGATTTGATAGTTCCCTGTATATGGAATCAGCAGCAAATCTGCTGGCGGTGCATTTATTGAAACGTTATTCAACACATAAATTTATCATTCGAGAATACACAGGTGGATTACCAAAACATAAATTAAAAGAAGCGATCGCTTATATCAATGATAATTTAGACCAAAATTTATCTCTAGCAGAAATTGCGGCGATCGCACAGATAAGTCCGCATTATTTTGCTAGCTTGTTTAAGCAATCAATGGGAATAGCACCTCATCAATATGTCATCCAATGCCGAGTTGAAAAAGCAAAGTATTTACTTGCAAAGCGAGAATTATCAGTTATGCAAGTCTCCCAATTGGTAGGATTTCAAAGTCAAAATCATTTCACCAAGGTTTTTCGCAAATATATCGGCATCACTCCTCAAGCATTTAAAAAGCTACACTGAATTTTTCGGAAGATAACGCTAGTTTTCGGAAGATTGCGTGAGACAGCACGATATTGTTAAAGCTAGACTTAATAGTTATCACCACACTTTGAATCTGTAGTCAAAAAAAATGACACAACTAAAACCAGCCCAGGAAATGCCCGGTAGCTTTGGGCTACCCATTTTAGGTGAAACTCTCCGATTATTTGCTACCCAAGGATGGGGACTGGCGAAGAACTATGAACGTTACGGGCCTGTTTTTAAAACCAGCATTTTAGGAAAGAAATATGCCGTTTTGGTAGGGGTGGAAGCAAATCGACTAATTTTGCAAGAAAAAGCTGATTATGTATCTTCCTACTTAGGATGGAAAGTGGCTATGGAGCATATTTTTGGGCGACCTATGATGCTTCAAGATGGTGAAGAACATCGCCGGACTCGTCGTTTAATGGCTCCAGCCTTTCATAGTAAAGCCATTGCTAATTATTTTGACATCATGCAAACTGAAGTTAACAAGTGCCTAGAAAATTGGGTGCAAAACAGTCCAATTTCTATCAAGAATGAATTTAATCAGTTAGCATTGCGAATTGGAATTCGGCTATTATTAGGTGTTCGACTACAAAGCGAAGTTGAGCAAGTCGAACAGTTGTATAATACTTTGACGCAGGGAGCATTGGCGCTATTACGGTTAGATATACCATTCACAAAATATGGTCGTTCTCAAAATGCTCGTCGTCAGTTGAAAGCTTTTTTAGAAAAAATTATCAGCGAACGCAAACTTCAAGGCAACTTAGAAGAGTCTTGTGATGTATTAGGATTGTTTTTGGCAGCATTAGATGAAGACGGAAATGCTTTAGCCCAGTCACAGATCGTAGACGAACTGATACACTTATTAAATGCAGCGCACTTCACTACTGCGACATCTTTAACGTGGGCAATGGTTGAATTAGCAGCGCGTCCGCAATGGCGCGATCGACTCCGCCAAGAACTTAGAGAAGTTGTCAAAGATGAACCTTTAAACTTGGGACACCTCAAGCAACTTAATCAAATGACTTATTTTTTCAAAGAAATAGAACGACTTTACAATCCCGCAGGTGTAGTGCTGTTTCGGGGAGTTGTAAAAGAAATTGAATACGCAGGTTATCGTATTCCTCCCGGTTGGGTGGTGATTGTTGCTCAAGGGTTAACGCATCGCATGAGCGAGATTTATACTAACCCAGAAAGTTTCGATCCAGAACGCTTTGCCCCTCCCCGCGAAGAAGATAAAAAAGACTCCTTTGCTTTAATTGGTTTTGGTGGTGGCGAACATACATGCATTGGAATAGAGTTTGCCAAGATGGAAATGAAGATTTTTTTGGCAACGTTGCTGCAACGATATGATTGGAAAGTGACACCAGAATATCAACCTAACAACTATTATCAACTACCGTTTCAAGTAGAAGGAAAATTACAGGCGCAAGTTACGTCGCTTTGCTCCGAATTCAAAATTCAAAATTAAAAATTAATAATCCCCACAATAAATTTAGTTGCTCTGTCTCATAAATCTGTTTCGGTCAGCAACCTCTTGTACAAAATACATCTCTGAAAGAGATTTATAATTACCGTGCATATTATTGGTGTTATTAAAGTATAAATTTTATCCAGTGTTAATGATGTTCTAAAAACTAAAAATAAATAAAGGTTTATTAAAAAAATCTTATTTATTAATCAAATCTATAATAAAAAGCAATCAATCTTTATATTGACTATAATATATTATATAGAGTAAGAGGTATTTTTTTAAAAGCTTATCTTTATCAGATAGGGTAAAAATGTAATGCATATACATTTCAGTGTGGCAAAGTACACTACCATTGCTACATATTATTTGTGCTTCAAGTATTTTTGGTAAGAATGGGATAATTTATGGATTTTAAAATTCCTGAGCAATATAAGTCTGGTATTGAATTTATTTTAAACACTAATGACGATGCTATTGATGTAATTATATCAGCTTTACGAGATTTTCCTCCGACCGTCGAAAACGTTGTATATAAAATTTCTGAAAGAATAGTTCAAATACAAAAAATTGATAGGCATACTGCTCTAAGTCTTGTTGTTACTTTAGTATCTTTAAGGCAATTATACAAAGAAGAAAACTTGTCTAATGAAGCTATTGTGGCTTTAGTCAATAAATCTATAGAACAAGACGCTGATTTTGCTGAGTTTTTTTCACTTAAAACAGAGCAGATAGAACGTTTTAAACGGAGGTTATCTAGCCTATTAAAAGCTTTAGAAAATATTGGTTTCTCCTTAGACATTTCGGATAAAGCCTCTGATTTACTGATTGAATATGAGCGAATATTTTCAGACTCAAGGATTGTTACTGACATAAGACCTGTATTTGACTCAGAAACTGAGAGAAAAGTAGAAGCTGCTATCTTAATTCATACGCTTAAAATTCAGTATAAAGATGCAGAGGGAACTAAAGAATTTTATGTAGCTCTTGACTCAGATGATTTAGATAATTTGCATGAACAAATAGTTATTGCAATAGACAATAGAGATGCTCTTGGATCTGTTTTAAAAAAAGCAGAAATAGAGTGTATAAATCCTGTACTAGAAATTGAAGCGTTAGAAAATATAGAAGATAACAATGAACAACAAGATTGATTCAAACATATAAATATCAAAAACTTCCAATCAACAATTAGGCTAGGAATATGTTGGTATCAGAAAAAGCGAAAGATAAAACAAACTCTTGGAATCAAAAACTAAGTAATAAAAAATTAAGCAAATATTCATATTCTCTTAAGTTTCGCCTACCTTGTGTTTTCCCTGCGCCAATTAAAGAAAATTACAGTAGTTTAAATTTACTCAAAGATAATAACTTCAATAGTGATTTGAGTAATCAAATTAAAACTGAAATAAGTAAAGCATGGTCATTGAGAACCAAAAACTGGAAACAAGAGGTTTTTACTTGGAGAGAAGAAAAATCGTTGTGTATTTTTTCTGAACAATCCCTACTGCAAAAAAGTAAACCTCGGAAAGCGAAGCAAACAACAAACCGTCCGTCAAGTTATCTATCAAGGCAAGCAGAACTAAAAGACACTTTCATTAAGCTTGCTAATCAATGGCGTAGCGAAACCAAGCATATGTCTTTAATGAGTGATATGATTTTACACACTGCATATCAACAAATAATAGGCATGGGGACAGATGCAGTGCCTTTAATTCTTGAAGAACTAAGCAGAGAGCCGGAACACTGGTTTTGGGCATTAAGATCCATCACTGGAGATAATCCTATTAAGCCAGAAGATAGAGGTAGACTCAAAAAAATGGCAGAGGCTTGGTTGGATTGGGGTAGACAGCATGGATACAAATGCTGAACTTGAGGTAGATTGGCCTAATTTAGCCAAGACTACATACCAAATCACAAGTAAATTCACATCTGAATACAATTGCATTGCTTGGGCAATTAACAATGAAGATGACCGTTGGTGGTCTCCTACTCCTGGAGAGGATTATTACTGGCCTGAAGGTGCTCCTAGAGAGCAAACACTACAAGCATTTACTATTGCATTCCAAATTTGCGGTTACGAAATATGCACTAATGCAGAAATTGAAGCTGGATTTGAAAAGATTGCTATATATGTAAAGGAAGACGGTAAGCCCCAGCACATAGCTAAACAGCTAAATGATGGTATGTGGACTAGCAAACTTGGAAAGTATGAAGATATAAAGCACGAACTTGACGGATTGGTTGGTGAAATGTACGGAAACGTGCAACAATTTATGAAACGTGCTTTATAAGATTTTGATGAAATTATTTTGTCTAAGACTTTCCCTTAGTGATTTGATATGATATTTTAATTGACATATCTACAAAGTAAAATGATTACTGTATAAAGTTTTGTTGTTGACAGCTAAAGATAATCATGAATTGGGCAATAACGAAACCCAAACCCATTTTCTGAAACCCAAATTGCAAGATAGTACCCATTGCCTCAGTTATAATACCTTGTCTCCAAAAAGTACTGGCAAGCTCATAACCGACTTCAGCAGCGTGTTCTTGTGGGTTCCAGGTAAACCCACAAGAACCAATCAAAACGTTGTCTTGCTTATGAATAATTCCTCAGCGAATTCCATCTCCTCGCTCAAACCGCTTGGCTCTACGTTCAATGACAGCGATCGCTTCTTTAACCCAGATTCCGCAGGTGCGCTCGTAAATGCTGTATTTTTGAAAATGACCTAAATGCTGCATTTTAGAAGCATGACAGCATCACCATTAGATATCAGGGTACAGGATATTGACCACTGCGGCATAGTCGCAGGCATCTGTGATGAGATGAATAAAGATCCTTTATTTTTTACTTCTAGTGTATTCCTCAATTCTACTGAGCGAGTTGCTGCACGCTTCTATGGTTATGGGTTTGTGCCTACTTGTTTATAGTCTGGGTCAAAGAGCTTTACGTCAAGCCTTAGAACGAGCCAAAAAAACTATTGATAATCAGTTGGGTAAACCAACTTCTACTCCAACCTTACGTTGAGTGTTCCAATGTTTTATGTCAATTCATTTGGTTACTGTCGCCCAAATAAAGCAAATTGCCAACTTAACCCATGAAAGGCAATGGATTCTCCAGTTTTTTGGTGCTCCTTGTCGAAAATATTATCTTCTTTCTTAATTAACCTGCGGAATATGGGTTTAATAGAAGTGAAAGTATCAAGATTGTGAAACTGAGTCACGCTCGGATCGGAGAATACAGCAAAGGTAGCTTCAGCATCCTGTAACGTTGTCTCACGAAGAAGCAGCCTTGCTGTTTCTAATTGAGGAAAAGAAGATAGTAAGAAGCCGTTGCTCATAGTTGCGACTGATGATCTGGGGTTAGAGCTAAATTAGCGATCGCCACCGTGACAAAACTATTCAAAAAGCTCAAGGCTGAATAGTCTTCGCCGACTGGTTAAATAACAAATTTCGTGACTTATCTGGATCGAGCGCTTGAGTTTTCAATGCTTCGGCTTTTTCGTAGGCGCGAATTGTTGCTGGACGCGCTTTTATTGTCTCAAACCAGCGCTTGAGGTGAGGAAAATCTTCTAGGTTTTGACTTTGGAGTTCATGCGGCACAATCCAAGGATAAGCAGCAATATCGGCAATGGAATAATCGCCAGCCACAAATTCTTTATCTGCTAATTGCTTATTCAAAACTGCATATAAGCGTCCCGTCTCATTCACATAGCGTTTAATCGCATATTCAATCTTTTCGGGAGCATAAGTACTAAAGTGATGATTTTGTCCCGCCATTGGCCCTAATCCTGCCATTTGCCAGAACAACCATTCTAAAACTTGAGTGCGATTACGTAAATCTTGAGGGATTAATTTCCCGGTTTTTTCTGCCAAATATAGCAAGATTGCCCCAGACTCAAATACCGAAATTGGCGCACCTCCATCTGCTGGCTCGCGGTCAACGATCGCAGGCATACGATTATTAGGAGAAATCTTTAAAAATTCTGGCTTAAATTGATCCCCAGCCCCAATATTCACAGGAATTATGGTGTATGGTAAGCCGACTTCTTCTAAGAAAATGGTGATTTTATGACCGTTTGGGGTTGTCCAATAATAAAGATCGATCATGGTTATTTTTCCTAAAATTGCGCGATTGTTTTGTAGGTTAATAGTGTGTTACAGATATCTCTTAATTACGAATGAGATTGTGGTGCTTTTGCGATCGTAGCCCAAACTCTGTGGTGAACCTGAAGAATTGGCGTAGGATATTTTGTTTCGAGTAATGTTGCCAATTCCTGGTCAAATACTTCTACCTTTTCTGGTGTCAAACTGGCTCCTACACCAGCACTAGCACGAATTCGTCCCCGCCAAGCTTCGTGTGTATAAGACACAAACATATCGTAAGAAAATGTGCGGATTTCTCGGAATCCTCCTTCGCCAATATCCTGTAACCACACGGGATACAAACCATTACCGCCGCCCAAATTCCACGCGGGATTATGAGCTTGGATCAGCTGTTCCGTTGCGTGAACTACATTACCTTTTAAGGGTATCCAATCAAAATGTGCGATCGCCAGCAAGCCATTTACTTTCAATACGCGAGTAATTTCCTTGACAGCACGCGGACGGTCAAACCAATGCCAACACTGTCCAGCTGTCACTACATCCGCACTGGCGTTTGGTAACTCGGTATTCTCGGCACTTGCAACTCGATAATCTACTTTAAGTTGCATAGATTCGCTTAACAGTCTGGCTTGTTCTAAAAGTGAAGCTGATGGATCTAGGCCAATTACATAAGCACCTCTATCGGCAAACCCCCGCGCTAGTGTTCCTGTTCCTGTACCGAGGTCAACAATATTCTGCCCTGGTAAACCTATACCATATTCAGACAATTTGTTAAATAATGAACTAGGAAACCCAGCCCGGTGTTTTGCATAATCAGTAGCAGTTGCACCAAAATCAATTTTCATACCTACAAAACTATTTTTGTAACAATTGTCTAGGCTAGAAGTTCTCTACCCACAGACGTAGTTCTATTTCCCATGTCCAAGCACTGCGGGGTTGGGGTGAGGGCTGATATTCTATGATTCTGCACCCTAGACAAACTCATCTGTCCCCTTATTTTTCCCCTTTTTACTCCAAGCTTAGTACTCTTCGCCTATTGTGCGCGTAGTTGTTGAATGTCGGCGGTGGAATTGTGGAAGCGGTTGTAGGTTTTAGCTAATCTTTCAGAGAATGCAAATTATCAAAATGTTGCTGCACATTTTATAACCACTTGCGATCGCAGCTTAATTTTCCCACTTTTTTAGGGTAACAGTATACAATAGTGGGCTGCTACCGCCAGCAAGGGAGGCAGAGCAGCCCAATGAGCAGCATTTATTTTCAGCCAGAGATATGAGATTTAAAAAGGGTTGGGGCTGAAGTATGACACCAATGCCCTCAACCCTTACCCGCTCTTAAGCGTTAAGCGCTTCCTCTTGATGGGTTTGGATAGTGCAATCAGAAGTGGCATATGCAACGCAGGTGAGAACCCATCCCGCATCAACTTGATCGTTGTCTAGGAAATTCTGATCGTCTTGGTTAACTGTACCTGAAATCAGTTTGCCAGTGCAGGTAGAGCAAGAACCAGCGTTACAGGAATAGGGCAAGTCCAGCCCGAATTCCTCGTTAGCGATCTCTAGGATATACTCATCATCAGGAACGTCAATTACTTGTTCGCCGTCTGGGGTCTTTAATGTAACTTTGTAAGTTGCCATGTAAAACTTCCTAACTCAATATAAACTCCATTTTCGATACTACGGGTTTATGTGCAGCTAGTCTAGAGTGAAATTTGGTTGATTATTTTACATCTTAAGACGCTTAGTTTTAATCACAAGTAAGAGTAAAAAATGCTGCGATCGCTTCAGAAAATCCCTCGAATGAATTATAATCTCTAGACACAATAGAGACATTCATACCCAACTTTTGTGCATTAGCAGTGGTGTAAGGGCCAAAACACGCAATTACACAGCCCTCATAATCGCTTTGTGAGTTGACCATTGTCAAAAAGCTTTCTACTTCCGCGGTGCTACTAAAGGCAATTACATCAATAATTCCTTCACGCATCAGGTTTAATTCCATACCATAGATAGTTTTATCTAAACCCTGCGTAATATATGTGGGTACGCGAGTTACTTCTATGCCCAATTGTTGCAAATCCGTAATCAAATTGGGTACAACATCAGGTTCAGGCAAATCCACAACTTCTGGAGCCGGGATCAGCACTTTTTTCTCGTGAATTTGCGGAAGTTTCGCTAATTCAGCCACAATTCCGGCTGGGCTAGATTCTGTTGGGATTAAATCCACCTTGCCACAAAAAGACAATAAGCTTTCTGCATCTTTTCCTAATGCACATAAGTGGCATTTTTGTACTACAGATATAGGAATATTCAAATCATTTATCCGCTGAAAAAATGCTGTGATTCCGTTTCGACTTGTGAAGAGAATCCAATCAAATTCGTTTATATCGGCTAAAGCGGCATCTAACTGAGTGTAGTTTGATAAATAGCAGGTTTCGATAGTAGGCATGAAAACAGGTAAACCACCTTTTTTGATGATTTGTTCGGATAACCTATAAGCATAATTTCTCGGTGCTGTTATTAAAATTCTCTTGCCATAGAGAGGTAAGTTTCTCGATGGAGTCAGCAGGTTGATTTGTTTTGATTCGGTGTGCATTTGTTTCTTGAAACAGAATTCAGGAGTCAGGATTCAGAATGAATTCTATACGACGGCTAAATTGAGCGCTCAGTCTAGCCGTCGTAAACTGAATAATATAGCGCAATACAAAAGATGTAGAGACGCGATTCATCGCGTCTTGAAAGACCAATTATCTACACCAATAACCGCAAGAATTCAGCAACGCCAAAAAGCTGATGTAAATCCTAGCCATTTTTCTAGGATGAATTACTCTCCATTTTTCCGATGTCATCTGTGTTGATAAAACGGCACGATATGAACATCTAAAAACGTTTGCACAAAAATCTTATGTCTTCATTACTGGCTTTGTCCAACAGTTTAGCTGACACCGTAGAAGAAGCTGGAAGTGCTGTGGTTGCGGTGAATGGGGGTACACGTGTTTCCCCAAGTGGCATTCATTGGCGTAATGGCATCATTGTTACCTCTGATGAGTGCCTCCAGCGCTATGACGATATCACCATTACCTTATCAAATGGTAGTACTGCACCAGTAACACTCGTCGGTCATGACTCTAGCACCGATATAGCTGTTTTTAAACTAGAAAATGCAGAAATACCTGTGGCCAAAGTTGGTGATGCTAAAACGCTCAAAGTTGGTCATCTTGTGTTAGGACTGGCAAGAGGTAGCGAAGGTGATTTAAGGGCGGCGATGGGTGCAGTGAGTGTGGTTAGCGGTACTTGGCGGAGTATGAGTGGCGGGAATATTGACCAATTTATCCGCCCAGATATCACCCTATACTCTGGGTTTGCAGGCGGGCCGCTCGTAGATGCGGCTGGTTTTGTAGTAGGGATGAATACATCGGGGCGGCGTGGTACTGCTCTGACAATTCCCACTGCTACAGTCGATCGCGTGGTTGACCAATTAGTAGCAAAAGGACGCATTTCTAAGGGCTACTTGGGTGTGGGAATGCAACCTGTACGTTTACCAAAGAATCTGAAAACTGCCCTCAATTTAAGTTCGGCAACTGGGGTAATTGTTGTCAATGTTGAGGCTGCGGGGCCTGCTGACAATGCAGGTATACTGCTTGGCGATGTTTTAGTAACGTTCGATGGCGTAACTGTAGGCGATACAGGTGATGTGTTGGCGCTGCTCAATAGTAGCGATCGCATTGGTAAAGCTGTCAACGTCCAAGTTGTCCGGGGTGGAGTGTTAATTGAGTTAGCGATCGCAGTTGGCGAACGACCTACTAAGGAGGAATAATGCCAATTTGGGATGGGTTAGAGAGACGCGATAAATTGCCGTCTCTACAGGTAATTTATCCATCAATTATTTATTGACAGACTACTAGCTTTGTCAATATTTATCTAAATGTTTTGATTCATTCGACCTTTTTACTCGGACGTTGAGCCTCTGAACTCGGAGGTTGCACCTTTTTGCTCGGAAGTTGCACCTTTTTGCTCGGAGGTTGCACCTTTTTACTCGGACGTTGAGCCTCTGAACTCGGAAGTTGCACCTTTTTGCTCGGACGTTGCATCTTTTTGCTCGGAAGTTGCACCTTTTTGCTCGAACGTTGAGCCTCTGAACTCGGAAGTTGCACCTTTTTGCTCGAATCGTCATTAGTCATTAGTCATTAGTCATTTGTGTTTCTAAAGACAAAGGACAAATGACAAAGGACAAATGACAAAAGACATCACTAGATTCTACTTTCACACGTTCAAAAACTGTATAACATGGCAAACACAACATTAACTAACATCGCTGCTGAATTGACAGAGGTAGCTGCTAAACTACGCCTACGCACTGTCAAAGTAAAAAGCGGCTCTCAGGGAGTCGGTTCTGGTGTCATTTGGCAACCTGACGGACTAATTATCACTAATGCCCATGTAGCAACTAGCAATCGCGCAACTGTGGAATTGGCAGATGGAAGGGTATTTGATGCAGTGCGTACCCAATTCGATCCACAGCAAGATTTAGCAGCTCTGAAAATTGTTGCTACTGATTTAACTGCTGCAACTATCGGCAATTCGGAGGCGCTACGAGTGGGTGAATTAGTCTTAGCGGTGGGTAATCCCTTTGCTGACAGTGGCGCTGTGACAACTGGAATTATTCATGCAAATAATCCACGAGCAGTTATGGCGGATTTGCAGCTGTATCCTGGTAATTCTGGGGGGCCACTTGCCGATTGTCAAGGCCTGGTCGTGGGAATTAATACGATGATTGTTAATGGTTTGGCTGTGGCGGTTCCCAGCAACACCGTTGAGCGTTTTTTACAGGGAAATAGTCGTCCGCAGTTGGGAGTTACACTGCAACCTGTGCTTTTAAGTAGGCGTAGCTTGGGTTTATTGGTGCTGTCAATTTTACCTAACAGTGCGGCAGAAAATGCTGGTATACAAATCGGCGATGTTTTAATTGGAGTTTCGGGGCGATTATTCACTAGCATGAATGACTTAACCAAATATCTCCATGAAAGTAAAGGATCTGTGCCGCTACAAATCCTACGCGGTAGACAGCAATTCGTGATTTATGTTGCCGTGCAGTCTGATAAAACTGCTGTGGAGGCGACATGATCCGAGTGATGGTGGTTGCTACTTCCCCTGTGGTGCGGGCAGGGTTATCAACTGTGGTAACTACCAATCCTCGGTTGACAGTTGTGGGGAGTGCATCCGATTTGGATGTATTGGCGAGTGAAGTTGGGCAATTACAGCCGGATGTGGTGCTGGTAGATTTGAGCGGTAATTTTCAACAAGCGGTGTGGGAAAAATTGCTAATTATTCAAGAACAGCAATACCCATTAGGAATAATCGTCATTGTTGAAGAACTCGACAGCATCGACTTAGAGACGGCGTTACGTTCTGGTATTCGGGGAATATTGCCCAGTACTAGTACAGAGTCAGAAATTGTTGCAGCTGTAGAGGCGATCGCTTTTGGTTTGCTGGTGCTGCACCCGAATGCTGTAGAATTACTGTCTATCCGCGAAAAAGTGGTAACAAATCCCGTACAAAGCTTGACACCACGGGAGATAGAAGTTTTAGGAATGCTTGGCTCCGGGTTGGGAAATAAAGCGATCGCAAAACGTTTGCATATTTCTGAGCATACTGTCAAATTTCATCTTTCATCCATTTTTCAAAAGCTCACTGTCTCTAGCCGCACTGAGGCTGTTGCTGTGGGTGTGCGACTGGGTTTGATTATGCTTTAATTTTTAACGTGAGTTCGACGGTTAGAAAAAGGCAAAAAGCTTGCTAGATATGAGATGCGAGCAACTCGGCAGTAAAGAGCGATCGCCCTCGATTGATTGAGAATTAACATCAGTTAGATAATTAAAAAATGGCAGGAGGCAAAGCAGGTAAATCTTTAGGATAGATGTCAAGTGAAGGTTTTTGAGACAAATAGGTATACGCAGCTAAACCAGCCATCAAGTTGACCAAGAAGTTGAAGACGCTACGATGACGATAATGTTCTATTTGACACAGATTTTTTAGGTGGTTATTAACTGACTCAATTACTGCCCGCTTGCGTAAAAGAATTTTATCAATCATTCTCATCAAGCGGTTTTTCATATTCTTTTTAGACTTGGTAATTAACTGTAACCCTCCCGAGTGTAGCTAACCAAATTAGGAAATGCTTTATGCCAACTAGGAATTACATGCATTGTATAAAATTCTTTGAAAGTCTTATATCCACTGCCATCAAATCCAATGACTATTGTCATCACTTCTGATAAGTGCATTCGGGAAGTGCTGCGGCATTCTCCTGTTGTCGATGGCAATTGTGGTACTTGTTGCCAAAGATTTTCCCATTGCTGACAGAAATCATCCACGTCGCAGAAAATTTGTGTGATATCGAGGCGAGATACAATGGTAGAGATAGCCGAGACACTGATTTTTGTTAGATATTCTTAGTCTCGACTTTTTTTGTGACTTTTTACCGATTCTCTATCCACGATAGCGATCGCCTTTGTAATGCTCAGTTGTCCAAATCCTTACATAGCAAGCTTGTTGCCTTTTTCTAATCGTCGAACTCACGTTAAATAGCTCGTTGCGCTGGATATTCGTAGCGATTTGTTGCTTCACATCGCGTGCTAAATTCCAAAAGGACATACTTGGTTTTAGGGTATGAAATGTAACAGTGGATGAAGCTAATGACCCCATTTGCTCATCACTAATTATTGGTTACGTTAATTAAGAGACTATTTATAAAGTAAATTTTTAGACTACAAGACAACGCAGTATGTATTCGTGAGAAGTTAAGGTCGAGCCTTTTAAAATAATTTGTTCTTTAATAGATAGTTTTGGTTTACGACCTCCTCGTATAACAATAATTTTCACTTTTTTCAATTCTAATACCAAATTAATATGAAGCTGCATAGAATAGAGCTTCCAAGATAAAGTTATAAGAAGAGACAGAAATTACCTGCTCAAATGTGAGTTGGTCGAAGATTTCTTGGATGCGCTCGCGTAAAGCTTGTAAAGAAGAGA
>NZ_JAVRBQ020000039.1:0-10065 GCF_034531215.2 Nostoc sp. ChiSLP03a | reverse complement strand
TTTCTCTTCTTTACAAGCTTTACGCGAGCGCATCCAAGAAATCTTCGACCAACTCACATTTGAGCAGGTAATTTCTGTCTCTTCTTATAACTTTATCTTGGAAGCTCTATTCTATGCAGCTTCATATTAATTTGGTATAAGGTCATATCGATGTGGTAATAATTACCTTTGTAAGTCCCTAACCGTTCTCCCAACTCAGCCGGACTTTCCACATGACGGGCGATGATTGAATGTTGCAAATTGGGCGAATATTGCGCCAGTTTATTAATCACTTTGTCTGCAACTTTATTTTTCAGTTCATCCGTCCAACCCGTACCTTTTAAACCTGTACCGTCTGCACCAGCAATTTGATAAGGTGCAAAAAACTCTATCCATAATGTATGCTTGCCTTCTGGTGCCATCGATGGATCGAGTCCGGTAGGCATTACCACATACATCGATGGGTCTTCATCAGGAATTTTACCCAGAGTAATCAGACTATGAGCTTGTTCTACATGATTGACGGAATCAGCAATCAGAATAGAACCCATCAGATAATTATCTTGATGATTGTGGTGGACAAAGCACAACGGTTCAGATAAAGCACAATCGATTTTGAGGATGGTTTCATTGTTGTTGACGATGCGGCGATCTAACCTTTCGCGCAAGTTGCGTAGCTTGCCGCCGTAGGCATCGCTATTATCGACATCGCTACTATCTATTAGTTGCAAGAATAAGCGCTTGGCATCAATACTTGAAATTACACCTTTATTCGCACGATATTCTTTGCCACTAGCAACCCGCACACCAACTGCTTTACCATTATCTACCAATACTTTTTCTACCTTTTGGTCGGTGAGAATCGTACCACCTTCACTTTTTACCATTTTCACCAAAGCTTCCACAAGTCCACCACTACCACCACGCGGTCTTGCCATACCAGGATTATGACGTAACATCATCATTATCGCCCCAAAGGACATAGCTTTTTGTGAAGGAGGGGAACTTAGTTCGGCTGAGAGTCTAGCCAGAGGTGCTTTGACAAACTCAGAATCGAAGTATTCGTTAATATTATCTGTGGCACTGCTGAGTAAGGTACGCAGTAAATCAAGGGTTGTGTTAGAGCCACCTAGAAGGGAAAATAAGTCTTGCAGACTATTGAGATTGTAATTACCAGCAATATCAACAATTGATTTAGGTGGTACATTGAAGAAAGGAGCAATCCCTGTGATAAAGCGCTGCCAAAAATCGGCATATTCAGCGTATTTTTCAGCATCACGCTGACTGTAACGGGCAATTTCTGCACAAGTCTTTTCCACCGATTTGTGAGCTAAGAAGTACTTCCGATCTGGATGGGGGCAAAAGGCAACTGGATCGCAGCTAAGATATTCCAAACCGTACTTGTGCAGTTCCAACTCTTGGATGACTGGCCCTAAGAAAATAAACAGATGGTTAATGGCGCAAGGACTAAATTTAAAACCAGGTGCTTCATCAGGCATAAGTTCTTCAGTTGTAGAACCGCCGCCGGGGAGCGATCGCCCTTCCAATAACAGAACGCTGTAACCAGCTTTTAGTAGGTAGCCAGCACAAACTAAGCCATTATGACCAGCGCCAATAATTACAACGTCATATGATTCCATGAGTGCAATGGGGGGATTAAAGTATATTCCCTGATATTAGAAAGTGCTGAAGATATCTAAATCTTTCGTGGGTTATAGAATATTTATATATCTAGTAGTAGTGTTTTGATCGCCAAGAAGTAAATTTATTTTTAACTCACTTTATTGTACGCAACCAAGAAACACTATAAATAAATCTAGATTTTATATTATTTATAGTTGGTAGCAGTTTTTACTTATATTCATGTAGTCATTTCTTCTAGTTCCTTGAGGTGCTGTGCGTTCACAAGCCATTTCTCTTCATAGTTAGATTTATCTGTACCATATTGACTTTGTTGCTCTTTTAGTATTGCAATTTCATGATTAATTATTGGTAATGCTTTCCCTTGGATAATTACTTTTTTTAGCAACTCAAACCGTGATGTTTCATTAATTTGACGCAAGAGTTGAGAGATACAACGACTAATAATAACTTCATTGCTAAAAGCAAGAATGCTATGAGATTCATCATCTTGAGATAATAATTGCTCGCTGACATCAAACAAAGCTTCTACAACTGAAGGGATGTAATTCACAGGAATTTCTCCAGTGGAATTTTCTAGCTGTTCTATAAACACCCTGGCTTGCGTTGTGCCGTTTGGAAGCTTTTGTTTAGTAAGTTCTATCAAAGAATTTCTAAACTTCTCTCTATTTTCAACCAAACCAAGGATAATTTTTATCTGAATATTAGACAATTTACTTGCTGATAACGACAGACGAAAGTAAATAGGAAATATTTCTAAACTACACACACGTAGCTGTTCGCGCCATTCCAATTGCTTTTCATCTAGAGAAGTATTACCCAAAATGAATTTTAATTTAGGAAAAAGGTGCATTAGCAGGTTTTTAATAGGCTGCTTGTCTTCATCTCGCAGTTGAGCAATCCAGGTATTCAGAAGATTCTTGAGTTCGTCTATTGAAAGGTTTATCTCTCCTACAAAAATATGAGGATTTTGATGGATTATACTATAAATTTTTGGACAAAAGACTCGCAAAGACTCAATGGCAAGGAAATCAACAGGATTTACTTCATCTTTTACTGCTGGATACGTCACCGTTAAAGTATTAATAAAACGAGTAATATCGCGGATGTTAGTAATAAAGTGTTCTATTCCTTGAAAGTAAATATCACCCCAGCGACTTTGGTTTATTTGTTGTTTTGGAGTTTCCGCAAATATATTATCGAGCTTTGCAAAAAGCAGCTTGCGAAGTGAGGTTTTATCAGCAATAGGTAACTCAAAACTAACTTGAATAATTTTTTCTAAGTATGCTTCTTCAGATATTTCTTTAGTATCTGCAATTTTTCTCATTACAATTTCTTTATCAAAAACCAGAAGATAGACAAGATTAGTAAAATTTCGCATTGCTTTAAAAATACGAAATAACTGCTTGATATCTTCCGCAGCCAATCGATCGATATCGTCAATTGTTACGACTATTCGCCGTTGCTGCTGTACTAACGTATCTTCTACTTCTTCTTTTAATTCGCCAGCTTCCTTGTCCTTATCGTCCAATAATGCTGCTAATGCCTTGCCAGTTTGAGCATAAGGTAGAGGAATGTCTGAAATAACGGCGGCAAAATCAGCTACTCTCTCTCTCAAACCTTTTGGCACAGATGACTCTTTGCTTAAAACGTTTTTTAATTGGTCAAAAAAGCGCCTTGTGATATTTTCGTGTCCAGAGAATAACCAAGGATTAAAAGGAACGATGATTGGTTTCTCCTCCTCTGGTTTTTGCTGAAGATAGTGAACTACAAAGTTTAATAATGTAGATTTGCCAGAGTTCCAAGAACCGTAAACTGCAATAACGAAACCTTCAGGAAAGCTCATTTTACAAATGCTGTCTGCTAGATACTTGGCAAAGTTCGCATTTCCTAGCAGGTCTTTTTCAGGATCGACTAAGGAGCTATCTACCGATATATCGTTGATTTCTGTCTGTGCCATAAAAGAGTTTTTGATTCATGTTGCGATCGCCTCTATCGGGGCGTAGCTCATCGTGACACATTCAGTAGCATGAGCAATGATACCTTAAGATAGAAATTTTCAGTGAAAGAATTTCCTCAAGACTTATGCAATTGGTTTTAGATTACTTATTTGGCATCGCTGAAATTAATAACAGAGACAGTACTTTTCCCAACTCCAAAACTGTTTCTAAAAATTTCTAAGCCAGAAATTCGCCAAAGTCTCAAGGCGTTAACTTTTGAAAGTGTCTTTGCTGCGGTTCTTTATAGTATCATCGGCGGCGCGTTGCTCAGTAATTTCTTGCTAGAGTTAGGTGCTGGGGCAGCCGAAATTGGTCTACTCGCCGCTATCCCTCAGATGGTGAATCTGCTCCAACCACTAGGAGCGTATTTGGTAAATCGAAGTACCAGCTTCCGTTGGTATTTTATGTGTATTTTCATCCCGTCGCGGCTGCTATGGTTGATTCTTCTACCAGCGATTTGGTTGGTTACTTCATCTCGTATTACTGGATACCAAGTAGTACAGTTGACATTGGCAATTCTCTTAGTAGCTAATATCATCGAAGCTTTCGGTCGTGCGCCTTGGCTTGGGTGGTCAGCTGTGTTAGTACCTCAACGGTTGCGGGGGCGATATTTCGGCTTTCGCAATAGTATTCTCGGCTTGACTAACCTTGTTGGTGTACCTCTGCTAGGTTTAGCGGTATCAGCTTGGCCTGGTGGAACCCTTCAAGGTTATAGCACTGTCTTGGTTGTAGGAATCATATTAGGGCTAATCAGTGTCGGCTGTCAGTTCTGGATGACTGATATAAACCCGCAGCTTTTAAAAGTTGGGGATTCAGACACATCACAGCCGCAGACCCAAGGAATAGATTTGAGCTTGTTTAAAGATGCTAATTTTTTGAAGTTTGTGCTTTACCTGAGCATCTGGTGCTTTGCTGTTAACATCAGCAATCCTTTCTTTAACCTCTATATGCTGGATAACCTGGATATAGATATTAGTGTAGTAACGATTTATCACGGCTTAGGAACTGGTGCGAATATGCTAATGCTGCTTTTGTGGGGTAAACTGGCCGACCGAATTGGGAATCGCCCACTACTACTATTAGTGGGAATCTTGGTGGCGGTGACACCTCTGCTATGGCTTTTGGTTGGAAGCGATCGCATTTCTTTTTGGATCTGGCTACCCTTGTTACACATACTAGCTGGTGCAACGTGGGCAGCAATTGATTTGTGTACCAACAATTTGATGATGGGAATAGCACCGTTGGGTCATCAGTCGAGTTATTTTGCGATCGCAGCGGCAATTGCTGGTATCACTGGAGCAATGGGTATTACTGTCGGTAGCTTTCTAGCAACTCTGTCCGGTGTTGCGGGTTTGCTGGGGTTGTTTGTTCTCTCAGGCTTACTACGCATGGCTGCACTTGTACCCTTAGTTTTTGTTCAGGAGCAACGCTCTATACCACTAGGCCAGCTAATGCGATTCTTATTCCCAATCAAGCAATCAACCGATCTGATAGAAGTGGAATAATAAGTTTTCAATTATGTATTTCAACAACATCCCAGCAAACTATAGTTTAAAACTACTCCCAAATTTCTACGATCGATGAAACTTGATAATGCCAGATATCAACAGTGGCGGTGTTTAAGGGAGCCATTGTAATCCCTTTTCCTGTAATTTATGCTCGATATGCTGCATTTCCTGGATAGTTTCTCCAGTCACGATCGCATAAATTTCGGTGTAGATTTTTCCGTATTTGACCTTCTCTAAAGCCGACAGGATAATTAAGTCTTTGCGGTCTAGTTCTGGTTTTAAAGTTACTAAAATTGAATCCAACGTTCCTTCCATGCGGTAGCTACTAGAATATTTAGCAACTTCCTTTCCCAGTCCTAATAGGGTGTGACGCTGTAAGCACAACGGAGTCGATCCATTGACTCGGAAATTGGCATCGATCGCATAAAATTGTCCGTTTCGATCTTCTAGCACATCAAACCCAATCACGCCGAAATAACCATGTTTGTAAGCATACTGACCAATGGCGGCAATCATCTCAAAGAACTTGCTCGTGTCAGTGTTGCGGTAGTCAATTAGTCCGCCTAAATAATTACCTTCTGGAGTGACGAGTTGTCTGGTAGTGCCGATGAGGGTTATCTCTCCCGTTTTGTTGACATAAAACTGTACGCAGTAATTCTGCACCTCATTCTTGACGAACTCCGAGACAATAATTCTATCGAGCGACTTAATATCAAGATATTTTCTGATTTCTTCAAAACAGTAGTTTAGATCGCTGAGGCTTTTGATAATATAAGTGCCTTCTCCTGAGAGTCCGTGGGACGTTTTAATTAAGTAGGGAAATTGTGGTAAATGAATGTCTTCGAGATTGACTTCATGTAAATTGTAGCTTTCGTATTTTGGACATTGCACCCCCAATTCGGCTAAAGTTACTTTGCTGAGTAAGCGGTAATGGGTGTCTGAATCAACAGCGTGTTTTTCAGGTTTTAAACAATCGAAAGGAAATAAAGTGATGAGTTTGTCAAAATGTTCGCTCTGACTGAGGTCATCCAAATAAGTTGAGCAATCCATCATCGATGGATTGAAGTTGCTGAAGCCGAAATGCTCTTGCCAGTATGCAAGCAGCGACTTTGGCGGCGGATTAATCACAATTCCAGGAATGCGATCGCCTAATACAGCTAGATTTTTCCACGGTTCCTTCTGACAAATCTTGTCGAAGGAGGTTTTGGTGGCTTCACTACTGCCATCTTGAATAAAATATTTTTTTCGGTTAGGATAAGCAGCCCAACTGGCAGTTGCAGGGTAATTTAAAATAAACCCATAAGATGCATCTGTGATATCAAGAGCAAACAAGTCAGAAAGAGAATTTCCTTGAAAGTATTGAAAATTATATTTTGAGTTCATTTAGCCCTCCGATAAACCACATCCCTCGATGAATGCGGTTGTTGATAGCAAACAAGTATCCTTATTTTATGAGTAACATCAATTTCAAAAAAATTACGAATTCCGAATTCCGAATTGGTATGAGTTATTTCTTAGTAAAGGCAGCCACCTTGTCTTGTCCTGCGGTCATATAAGCACAAGCCATGTGTGATGAATTATACGCCCAGCCAACGCGTCCTTGACGGTCTATGAGGATGCACCCAGCTTCACCTTTAACCTTAGAAACCAAAGCGTCAATTGCCATCTGTGCGGCTTCATCTGGATGGCGATCGCCACTCAAAAAATCGATCGCAGTTTTAGCCAAAACCACCGGGATAATCGACTCGCCATCACCTGTTGTTGAACAAGCGCCGATTTTATTATCAGCGTACAAGCCACAGCCAACAAGCGCAGTGTCACCGACGCGACCTTGTTGCTGCTTAGTAGTACCGCCAGTTGAAGTGCCAGCAGCTAAAACACCGCTAGCATCCAATGCAACACAACCTATGGTGTTGGGGCGATCAATAACTTCCCGATCTTCCTTCCACTGTTGCCATTGTTCTTCGGCTATTAAGTCTTCTTTTTTACACATTTCGGCACCACAATCTATAGCGAAGCGTTCTCCACCCCGCGCTACTAGCAGCCTGGGTTTTTCATCCATAATTTTTCGTGCAACCGAGATGGGATGACGTATACCTTGAACTGCTGCAACTGCTCCCCAACTTAAAGAGCCTTCCATAATCGCCGCGTCTAACTCCACTTCTCCGTCGCTGTTGAGAGTTGCGCCAAGGCTGGCGTTAAATGTCGGGTCAGCTTCCAAAACACGAGTAGCTGCTTCAACCGCCTCGGCGGCTGTACCCCCACTAATTAGCACAGCCCAACCAGCTTCTACTGCTGCTGTACAGCCTGCATTGTTGGCTGCAACTTTGTCGTCTGTGATGGTTTTTGCTCCACCGTGGACAATGATAGTCGGTGTCATATAATTTCTTCTTGTTATAGGACTCATATTTGATTGCGTGAAAAAAACTTAGTACAGCTTTATTCCTTCTTCCCAGTCCCCAGTCCCCAGTCCCAGTCCCTAGTCCCTACGATTAATTCAGAAATCAAATCAGATTGCTATAGTATGAATTTTGTGGGACTGCAATCGCTTTAACAGGTTCGTCAATTAGTTGTAGCGATCGCATTTTTAAAGTCTCTAAACCCAAGTGCTGGGTTGCTGAGATAAACACAGCTTCGGGATAATCTTGTTGAACCCTAGCCCAGGTTTCGCTATCTACTTTGTCAACCTTGTTAAAAGCAATCAAACTTTTTTCTGGAATCTCAGGCATTTCTTCAAGTATTTCCAGCACGCTTGCAATATGACTTTCCCAAGCTGGATGGGACAAATCCACGACATGAATCATCGCATCAGCCTCAACAACTTCCTCCAATGTGGTGCGAAACGCATCCATCAGTGGTGGTGGAAGTTCGTGAATAAACCCTGAGTTTTTGAGCTAAAAGGGTCATAAAGCTCTTGCAGTCGTTTAATTTGGCTAGCTTTTATTCCCTGAACATTGCCATAATTTTTTTGCATAAAAATAATAATTTACAGGTGATTTTTATTTCTGTATATTATTTTTGTTTGTTTAAATTTTGATTTAATCTACCATGAGAAATAAGCAATTTGACTATAAATACTTACCTCAAAATGAAGCTTACTATCAAATGGCTTATAGACCAATTAAGTAAGGTATTAACCAATGAATGAGACTGTAAACGTGTAAGTTTCACTATGGTTAACCCAGACACACCAGCAGAGGTGCAGAGAACATAGATTAGAAGTCTTTGATTTACATACAATTATTGTTCGTTAGCCACCAAGAACGCAAAAGAGCGATAGCTTCTTCTTTTTGTTTGGCTTCGACTTCAATCCACGGTGCTTGGTAGTAGACGTTAGGCATATCGGTAATCAAGTCACTGTGTTTTCGGTCATTGAAAGCTTGCTCACCATTGGAAATATGAACTAATTGCCAATCTGGATTTTTCCAAGTTTCTCGCGCTGCGTAAAACATGGATGCTACACTCGGATCATCGTAGCTATCCAAATTTTCGTGGCAAATATGGTGATGGGCATCAAATACCATCGGCACACCAGCTTGCTGACATACTGCTAAAATTTCATCAGCACTATAGGCGTATTCATCGTTTTCTAGAGTCAAGCGGCTTTTGATGTTTTCTGGTAGTTCAGAAATTACTTTTACTAGTTGTTCGGGACGTTGAGATTTGCCACCATGAATATTCATCAATGACCAAGGCGATCGCGGTAATCCCAGTAAGTCAAGTATACGTGCATGTCCTGCTAGATTTTTGATACTTGCCTGTACTACTTCAGGGGAATCAGAACTTAGCACTACAAATTGATCTGGATGCAACACCATTCTGATCTTCAATGCATTTGCTCGTTCGCCAATTGTTGCTAAATCAGCGCTCATTGCTTCTAATATATTTGCGCCGATTTTGTCTTCTAAGTCACTTAGGGGAAATAAATTAGAAGACATCCGATAAAGTTGAATTTTATTCTGCTGACAAAAGGAGAGAGCATCATGTAAGCGTTGTAAATTATGCCGATACAGTTCACTCAGGGCACTTTCGCGATCGCCAAGGGAAAGTTTTAAGTATCGGGTGCGTGTAATTGTCCGAAAGCGCACTTGTTTGTCTGAGGTGATGCAAACTAGCCCTAAAGAGGGCTGTGTACTTTTTTGGCACTGCTGTGCATTAGGTAAATTTTGAAACTCGATTGCGCTCATTAACTAATACTAACTGATACTTGTTTGAAGCCATTCTTTAATTTAAACAAGTTCTTTCATTAGTTTACGAGTACCGAAAGAATGAATTTCTAATCCTTACAGGATGTTTTAAATTATAGGACTCATATTTGATTGCGTGAAAAAAACTTAGTACACCTTTATTCCTTCTTCCCAGTCCCCAGCCCCCAGCCCCCAGTCCTTAGTCTCTACGAGTAATTATCCGAATCAAATCGGATTGCTATAGTCTTTACTTATGTCGTTGTTGATGCCATTGCCAAGCATGAGCGATAATTTCGTTCAGATTAGGATACTCTGGATGCCAACCCAATATTTTAGTTGCTTTGTCGCTGCTGCCAACTAAAATAGGAGGGTCGCCTGGCCTGCGATCGCGTTCTTCTATTTTAATTTCTTTGCCTGTTATCTCTTTAGCAATTTCTATTACTTCTCTGACTGAAAAACCACTGCCATTTCCGAGATTAAATACTTCACTTTCTCCACCTTTGAGCAGATATTCTAAACCTAAAATATGGGCTTGTGCCAAGTCATACCATTTCTGTATGAAGCTGCGCTAAATTATTCACAAGGGTGTATTTGGTAAAAGTGTAATGGGTCTCAAATTGCAAGTTGAGATTAAACAGAGCCGAGAAGAATTGGAAAAAGCTGTTAAATATGCCGCAGAAGGTAGTAGCAAAGAGCGATTACAAATGCTCTACTGGCTAAAAACTGGTCAAGCTACAAGTAGGCGATCGC
>NZ_JAVRBQ020000038.1:0-23785 GCF_034531215.2 Nostoc sp. ChiSLP03a | reverse complement strand
ATGTGAAGTTACACATATCTAGATCCCCCTAAATCCCCCGATAAATTGGGGGACTTTGATATGTTTTTCTGGTTCCCCCCTTTATAAGGAGGGCTAGGGGGGATCGAATTCTATGCAGCTTTATAAAAAATTGGTATAAGACAAAGTTACTAATTGTCTTAAATTTGGTGTAATGTTTGTTGTCGCCTCGGAATTTAGTCTAATCCTGTTTCTAACAGGCTCCATCACCCGATTTAAATCGCGGGGTTGTGTTTGTGGTTGAAATAGACCGTCTTGTTCCCATTTATCCACATCTAAACCGATCGCCCAAGCATTTAACCATACTCCTTCCGGGAACATGCCTAATTTTTCTGGCATAGTATCTTCAATTGCTAACAAGAATAAAACTTGAGCAAATTCTTCACAGACTTCTAGGTTTGCTATTTCATCGCTAATCAGTTCTTCATCAGTCTTATTAGACTGTAAATTCCGTGTCCGTAGTTCATCTAGAAAAGGTAATGACAAATGATCTATATAATCGAATGTCAGCTTATGCAATGATTTATTTGACCAATCATCAAGTAAATATTCTACTTGCTTGACAAGTCCAATCATCTTATCCAAAATATTCTGCATTTTGGCTATTTTTTCGGGATGAACGAATAACGAGTTAAACATCACTGACATCACATAACCCCATCCCAAGGTGCAATCCCACACAAATTTGATGCCACCAATTAGAGGATTTTTACCAAATACTTGATAATTGAATTGAATTAGTGAAGATAGAACTTCATGGAATGACAAGAACAAATTATTTGCTTCATCTACTATTTGGGGCGTAAGTTTACCATCAAAATCTAATTTAATCAGTTCTGTGGTAATAGTATTGGCATGACCAATCATATCAGTTCCAGGCGAATATAAAGGGTCTGCGAAAGTACCAGCTTCACCAATACAAGACCAACGATTGTTAGAAAAAACTTGATTCGATGAATAACTGTAGTTCGGCATTTTTTTGAAGTCAGTTAACTGCCGTTCTGTGAGATGTTTTGCTAATGCTGGTTCATGTTTTTCTAACCAGTTTAAAGCTTTTTCCTGGGTATGAAATTCCTCAAAGGGCTGAATATCTTCTCTAGCTACAATACCTATACTTGTATATCCAGATGATAAAGGTATAAGCCAAACCCAATATCCTTTACCTATTAAATGGTTAGTGGAATAAAAACGCATTTTGTTAGGAACACGATTATGCCACTCTTGTTCAGTTTCTGGTACTAAATCTGCAACATCAATACGTTCATTAATCCGAAACCAAGCAGCATTATATTGTTTTTCGTTGGGTTTTTCTAGACCAAGTTTTCTCTGTATATAGCGACGACGACCCATCGCATCAATTACCCAAAGAGCTTTAACTGCTTGAGTTTCTTTTGTGTTGTTCTGCTTATAATACACAGTGTGAAATTGTTCATTGTCTGCTAGCGTAATATCTTTGACGGAACAATTTTCGAGTACTGTGATATTAGCTGCCACATTTAAATCGCGTAAATGTTGTTCAACAACTCCCCTATCGATTTGGAAGGAGTGGGGTTCGTGAAACTGCGATAATCCAACTTCGGAACGGTCTTTGAATGCTCCTTCGGTATTACCGTGAAAAAATCGCAATCCTAACTTAATATAATGCTCTTCCTCAAAGTATTTACCTAGCTGTAAAGTATTAACCAGGTAGTAAGCCCCAGCTTCAACTGTTGATTCTCCGACTTTAAAGGCTGCAACTGGCAATGGACTTGATAGTTTGTCAAGAACGAGGATGGAAATATCTGGCATATTTAGCTTTAATTGTCTTGCCAGACACATTCCGGCTAAACCTCCACCACAGATAACAACATCGTAATGATCTAAGTTTTGGGGATGCGAAGACTCTGGTTTATCTACTAATTGAGTAATCATGATTTTCGTAAAATAAATACTGGATAAATGGAAGTGTGAGTTTAAGAATTTTTCAGGTAAGGCAGATGGGAAGAGCGTTAAGTAAATCAGTGGAAATAAATCAAGCTATATTACAAGACATAAATACGCTTGAAACTCTTACCAATGACTAATGATGACCATATCCCTGGAGTGCCAACTGATTTTGAATCTAGTGAAATACTTGGTAATGTGGGTGGAGAGGCGTATGCGTAATCTCAGAAAATCTATAAAATATGCACGCGTTGTAGATGTCGTGGCGAATTTGCTAAGAAGGGATTGCGACCATGTAACAATGCATGATTGTCGGCGATAAGAATATCTCCTTCTTGCCATTGGTGTGCGAAACAATGTTGTGGTAAATAAAGCCTAGCGATCAAATCATTGAGGAATTGGTCTGGCTTTCCAGATGCTAAACCTGAAATCTCCAGAAATAAAGGATTGAGATGCACACTATCCTCATTTAGTGGTTCTGCAAAACGCAGTATGGGATTACCAGTAATGGGATGCTGACTAACAAGGGGTGCTGTAATTTTGCCACCGTAATGAGCTAGTTTTTGAGTTTTATAGGTAATGTTAATCTTTTGCCAGGCTTGGCGTTCTTCAGGAGTGGCATTTTGCAATACTCTGGTTGTGTGACAGAACAAGCTTTCACCACCGCTTCCTGCGCTCGGTGCTTGCAGACATTGGAAAAATAGAAAGCTAGGTACTGCTTTAGCGAATGCACCATCCCAATGAAATGGAACATTACCAGTTGTAAATAGATAATTTTGGGGGTTGTCGTGGACAATAAGGTTGAGTACTGTACCAAAATCCCAAGTTAGGAGTGTTCCCCAATTGGTGCAATAATCTGGCAATACTTCTTCTTGCAAGGATGAAAAGCCACGTAGAACAATTAGGCTGTGCTCCCAAGTAAGCTGACGTAACTGTGGGATTGATAATTTTCGGATATCGGATTGTGGTTCAGTAGCTTCAAGTAGTAAGCCGAAGGGAGATAAAGGCTGACTATTGAACTTGATTGATGTTTGCGGATTAGGTGAAATTGCGATCATGCTGCCTCTTGTGTAGAAATTGTGGTGATAAATTGTGATATGTCTGCAACCTGGAAATGACTAGGGCGATCCTTGTGCCAAATTAGAGAAGCATCGGCTTTTTCTGCTTGGCTACGTTTGAGGAGTAGGAATTGATTACCGTCATGGACTACGGCGTTATGCCAAGGTGTACCCCATTGATCTAAGGTTTTGATCATGTGGATACCAATTTTTTCTGAATGGAAAGGTTGGGGATGAATGGAGAAGCGTAAGGCTTGAGGGAATTGCTTGGCGACTAAAGAACTCCAGGCGTTACTACGCTGAATCACGCTATAAGCAAGTTCTTTGCATTCGGTTTTGATTTGATTACGGGTTTTGAATGGTTGTAAAGCCTGATAATCTTCGCAGAGGAAGCGATGAATACCATTGAATAAATTACGATAATTTAAGTCAGTCTTGACTAAGAGGCGGAGATTTTCCAGAGATTCACCATACTCAAGGACTATTTTCTCTCGCATTTGATCGAAATTTAGATTCATTAAGACGTCTTCTAAGTTAAATAAGGCGATCGCATCTGCATTAATTTCATTGATGATGTTTCTAATTTCCCGTCCGTAGGTAGTCACATTCTCATCACTAACGCAGACAAGATCGCTAAATACTCGTCCATCAGAGCAAATTGTAATCTCAGCGCCAGGAGCATAGATATCTCGGATTTGCACACATAATGATTGAAGAAATTGTAGTGCAACTCGTTCACCCATATCGGGTAGGGAACTCAATACTTTTTTTTGATTTGGTGATTTAGCAGGAAAAGCAGGAAGAATAAAGTGAATTGGCTTTTCTCTTTCAATAAAATACTGGATTTTTTGCATATGAGGAGCCAGACACAATGGACAAGGTTTTTGTCCACAAGGCTCTGTATGTGATATTAACCGACGATGATGAAAGATATGCTGAAGAATTTGTTCTCCGATTGCTTGGGTATTAGTATGAGCCATTTTTGTAACATCCTGGAGAAATTTAAAAAAAGTAATTTGGCTTAGGCAACTATTACTGTTTGAAAATGCTGAAAATTTCAGCATTTTCAAACAGTAATTGCGAACTATTTTATGTATTCAAAAAGAGTAACTTGATGATTTACAAATCCTAGTTAATTTATCTTGCTACACCATGTTTGGAGGATTTTTGACAACCAAGCATTGTTTTTATTTCGTGCTAATTACTATAGACCTGCCTTGAAAATAAGGCAGGAGGCAGTGTTTCGACTACGCTCAACAATCAGACAGGAGGCAGGAGGCAGGAGGAAAAGACATTTTCATTGTTCCTTGTGAACGCAGCTCATGAAGTCTCTTGCAAAAATCAAAAAATCAGGAATGTCATTTTGAACTTAACGCAGGAGGGAGAAAAATTTTACCTGATGTTTCGCTCCGTTCAAGATGACAATTTAAACGGTCTTATGACTTCAATAATTTAATGGTAAGCTCTACGCTTGATATTTACAATGAACATTTTTTTGATAAGATAAACAATTCTTTCGGTTTAATTTTTATCTACTTAATTGTTCTTTTCTCCAAGTTTGAGGAGTTTTATCATGATGTTGACGAAATTGACGGCAAAAATGAGCTGTATGATGATAACCTACTTTAGCAGCGATACATACCACTGTTTCATCTGTTTCTAGTAACAAGGTACGTGCTGCTATCATCCGATATTGAATAATCCACTGTTGGATAGATTGACCAGTTTTGTTGCGTACAAAATTAGTCAGATATGCCGCAGAATAACCAACTGCCGTGGCTACATCACTGAGACTTATCGGGTGACAGTAATTAGTTTCGATAAATTGAAAAACCTCTTTTAATTTGCAATCAGATTGAACGGTGTTTTGTATCTTAGATAATTGTGTTTCTGAGAGATTTTCATGCTGTACGATGAACTCTTGCCGGAGGATATCTCTTTTTGTTAAGCAGGTGGCGATCGCTCGCAATAATTCGTCTACTTGACAAGGTTTAGTAATATAATCATCTGCTCCTAATTCCATTGCTTTACGGATATCAGCCCGACTACCCTGTTCGCTGACAAAAATCATTGGCATAGCAGCTGTAACAGAATTCTGGCGGAGATTTTTGAGGATACTAATACCATCAAGCGTAGGGATTCTAATTTCACTGACAATCAAATCTGGTAGCTGTTCTTTTGCCAAATGCATACCAATTAGACCATCTTCAGTATCTATAGTATCAAAACCTTTTGCTTGTAGGTTTTCTACAAAAAGATTACGAGTTGAAGTTTGATTTTCTATTATCAAAATTTTTTTCATATCGCCAAATAACAACCTTGATTTCATAATTACTTTTACTGCTCAAGCAAGTCAATTTTTCCCTAAAAAGCCACAATGATTTTTAAGCTTATTAAGTTATATTGCGGTTCACAACCTTGTGAGGTACGTTTTTAAATCTGCTTAGTTTTCTAGAAAATAATTAGGTGTACCTCAGTTGCTTAGGAAACGCTATATAGAAGAGCAGGAAGTAAAAAGTTATAATCCTTCTTACCATCTCCATTACTTAAAATTACAGAAACAAGAGATGTTTTTTGAGCTAAATTCATATACTTAACGCCGTGTGCGACTTTTAGAAAACTCTTATTTTACAAGCATTCCAAAAATGAGCGATTTAGATAAAGACAAATGAGCGACTTAGATAAAGACAAAACACTCAACAGCAGAATATAGACTATGACTAGGTTTTAGTATTTTGCAAAATATTAAGTCGTACATCGCGTTACTTATATATTCGGTAGCAGACTGTCAGATTATGCAAATTATTGTTTAATCATTACATTTTTTAACAAATAACATCCATCCGATCGGACTAGACAACTCAAACTTGTGGAAAAATGGGCACAGACGATGACAAATGAAGCAACGCCGGAGCCAACGCCTGTTGAGCCGGAAAGTTTTACAGAGCAATCTGGGCAAATTTACATTGTTAATAGATTTGTAGTAACTGCTCGAAACTCAAAAGATAGACATATAATAAATACTATAAAACAGACCTGTAGGTTTTGTAATTTATGATACTAATAAAATCTAAACCACGGGAACGAATATTAACAACTGCTACCACGCTTTTCTATGAAAAGGGTATTCATAATGTTGGTGTAGATGAGATAGTAGCCAAATCTAATGTTGCCAAAACGACTCTTTACCATCATTTCGCCTCTAAGGATGAACTGATTGCCGAAGTCATGCGTCGCAGAAGTGAACAATGGCAGCAATGGTTATTTGAAGCCTTAAAGCAGCATCATGGTAGCCTGAAAGAACGGCTAATAGCTATTTTTAATGTTTTAGAACAGTGGTTAGTCATCCATGAGTTTCATGGTTGTCCCTTTAGTACCGCAGCAGCTCAATTAGGTGATGTACAACATCCCGCCTATGAATTTTGTGTAGAACCGAGACAGATCCTTTTTGCCCACATTACCCATTTGGCAAAGGAAGCAGGCCTCTGCAATCCAGAAAGTTTCGCACAGCAGATGATGCTTTTAATTGGCGGAGCTATTTTTACAGTCAATATGGAGGGAACCTCAGCCATTACCACAGTAGGGTATGCTCGTCAAGCAGCGATCGCTTTGCTGTCTGCTCACGAACAACTAGAACTGAATTAAACAGTAAATAAAAACTTTTGAAAACGAACCTAATCATAGGGGTTTCAGCCCTTTGAATCAGGAAGCAAACACCATTATAGAGCGATGTCTACAACGGGCTACGTTTACGCTTGAAGGTAACTAGTACCGCAAGGCGGAATTAAAAATTAAAAATGAATACAGCATAAGGGTTTTGTTGATTTGGAATAATTGGTTTATTTCCGCCGTGTTGTACTAGGGATATTGTTAGAAATGCTCAATTTAACGTTGTTTTGTGAGTTTTGTGATATCCCTGGTTTTAGCTGAAATGTCCAGATGGTAAGACTTATAAAAAACTTTTTGGTTTACTGATTAAAGATTTAATTTTGATGGCAATAGTCTTAGTTAAGAAATTTAGAGCCATAGCTTATGTTAGAAACAGAAAATGAGTCTTATAATTCTAAACAAGCTCCCAGCAGTTCCATAGAACCTGCTGAAATTGACAACTCTCAACTCCAGCTATCTCCCCAACAGTCCAAAAAACCACGTCTCAAAATTGTTAAACCCATTATTTTTGTAGCAGCGATCGCGCTCCTTGGCAGCTTAGGATACGTAGGGTATCGTCAATTTTTATATAAACCGCAGCCCAACGGTTTATTTCTCAGTGGTCGAATAGAAGGCTATGAAACTGATATTTCTAGCAAGACTGGTGGCAAAATTGGCGAAGTTGTGGTCAGGGAAGGAGATATTATTCAACCAGGACAGCTATTAGTAAAGATTGACGATACAGATTTGCGCGCCCAACTACAGGGAACCCAAGCAAAGATTAATGCTGATAAACAGCGTTTAGAATACGCCCGTCAGCAAATACCAGTTCTCCAAGCAGAATTAGACCAAGCTAATCTCATTACCCAGCAAGCCAAACAAGAAAGCGAAGGTCGAGTTTTAGAGGCAAAAAATTCTTTAGCAGCAGCCAAAGCTGAGTTAGTAGAAGCCCAGACAAATTTAAAACTAGCCCAAGCCGAACAAAACAGGACGAGAAATTTATATAGTCAAGGTGTGGTATCAGCTCAACAACAAGACCAAGACAACGCTAAAGCTGAAGCTGTCAAAGCTAGAGTAATGGTTGTGCGTCAGCAAATTGAAGCCGCCCAAGGCAGGCTGACACAAGCCCAAGCAACCCTACGCAACACACCAATTCGAGCAACAGCAGCATTACAAATCCAAAGACAAATCGCCCAAGCCCGTAGTAATATTTCCCTAGCCCAACAGGAAGTATATAACGCCCAAGCAGCTAAAGCTCAGATAGAAGCTCAATTGAATTACTTGGTCGTGAATAGTCCGATGGCTGGTAATGTAATTACCCGTTCTGTACAACCAGGAGAAGTAGTTGCCGGTGGTGCGCCATTATTGACATTAGTCAATCTCGACCAATTGTATTTGCGTGGATTTGTTCCTGCTAATGAAATTGCCAAAGTCAAACTAGGGCAACAAGCACAGATTGAACTTGATGGATTTACCAACCAACCACTAGAAGCAACAGTAACTCGCGTAGATCCCAAAGCCAGCTTTACGCCAGAAAATATTTATTTTCAAGAAGACCGAGTTAAACAAGTCTTTGGTGTAGAACTGACTTTAAAAAACCCCCAAGGTATAGCCAAACCAGGTATGCCAGCTGACGCGAGGATTTTGTTGCCACAAACACAGGCGTCTAAATGATGAAGGATGAAACTGTAACAACTAAATCTGTATCGCCATTGCAGCCTACTCTTACCCGTGTTATTTCCATTCGCGATCTCCAACATTGCTACAAGCAACAAAGTCATAATGCTGTAGATGGTATTAATTTAGATATTTATCAAGGCGAAATTTTTGGACTGATTGGCCCTGATGGCGCAGGCAAATCTACAACATTTCAGATTCTCTCAGGAGTCATGCCACAAACGAGTGGTATTGTTGAGGTCTTGGGTTCCCAACCCCGGAGTAGGCGTTTGCAAATGGGCTACCTCACCCAACGCTTCAGCCTCTATCCAGATTTAAGCGTCCTGGAAAATCTCCGCTATGCTGCTGGTTTACGAGAAGTTAGTGAAGCAGCTTTTAAAACGCGGAGTAAATACTACTTGGGTTTGTTGGATTTGGCACGATTTCAAGATCGTTTGGCGGGTCGTCTTTCTGGTGGGATGAAACAAAAATTAGGGCTTTGTTGTGCCTTAATTCATCAACCACAAATATTGCTATTAGATGAACCTACTACAGGTGTAGATCCAGTATCGCGTCGTGAATTTTGGGATATTCTCGCCCAACTGGCCGTTACCCAAGCAATGACTACAGTTGTGGCAACACCCTATCTTGATGAAGCTGAACGCTGTTCGCGTATTGCCTTAATCTACGAAGGCAAAATTCAGCAATGTGATACAGTCGCTCAAGTCAAAGCAAGTCTGGGCGTGCAACGTATTCAAGTTTTCCTTCCCATCGACCAGCTAGACCAAGCTGAAGACATTTTAAAACAAAATGCGGATGTTAAAGATGTGCTTACAGATGTCCAACGCTTCGGAGATCATTTGGATGTGCTGACACCGCAACCTAAACAGGCAAGCCAGGGGATTCGGTCTGTCTTAGAGCAACAACAACTGCAATTAGAAAGTTTAGTTCTTGATACTCCAACCTTAGAGAATACCTTTGTGGCTCGTTTGCGGGAACTCAAAGGCGATATTCCCACGATCGCTTATCCTCGGCTACAAAAATCAGCATTTACATCTAGCATTGCGATTAAGGCAAATAATCTCAGTAAAATATTCGGTAACTTTCACGCCGTCAAACAAATCAATCTGGAAATTAAATACGGTGAAGTCTTTGGTTTATTAGGTGCCAATGGCGCAGGTAAGACAACCACAATTAAAATGCTGTGTGGCTTACTCAGTGCCAGTTCTGGACGTATGGCTTTGGCAGGAGAAACGGGTGAATTACGAAGTGCCAAAGTCCGGCAACGTATTGGCTATATGTCTCAGAAATTCACTCTTTATGATGACCTGACAATAGAACAAAATCTAGAGTTTTATTGTGGTATTTACGGTATACCTCCTCGTTATCGCCGTGCAAAAAAAGACTGGGTATTGCAAATGAGCGATCTAGCTGGCAAGGGAAATCTACTGACTGCCGATTTACCTGGGGGTTGGAAGCAGAGAGTAGCTTTTGGTGCCGCAGTCATGCATGAACCCAAAGTTTTGTTTTTAGATGAGCCAACTTCAGGGGTTGATCCATTAGCAAGAAGGCAGTTTTGGCGGCTAATTAATCGATTTGCTCAGGAAGGAATGGCTATTTTAGTAACTACTCACTATTTAGAAGAGGCAGAACAGTGCCATCGTCTTGGATTTATGGTAGCGGGGGAAATTGTCGCCCAAGGTACACCACGTCAAGTCAAAGCCGAACAACCGGGACAACTGGTGGAATGGGAATGTGAACCTTTGCAAAAAGCTTCGGATTTCCTCAAGCAGAAATTAGAAAATTGGCGAGTTTCGATTTTCGGTTCTCGTTTACATACTATTGTCGATCGTGCCGATCTAGAGATTCCCCAAATTCAAGCTTGGTTATTTGAGGCGGGTGTTTTCGTTCACAACTGCCAAAAAATCGAGTTTTCTTTGGAAGACGTATTTATTAGTGTGGTGGCGCAAGCACAACAACGTGGTTTAAGTGTGCTGGATGAGTAAGGTAATTGGTTATTAGTCAATAGTTATTCTCCCTGCTACTTATTCTCTATTCCCTGTCCCTTCTCTTTGCAGTTGCTACAACCGGGGGAACCTTGGCAACGAACGCACTGCTTTCTGCCGTCTGCCTTATTTCTTAAGAGGTGAATTATTGATGGTGAGATTAAAACGTATATTTGCCCAAACTCTGAAAGAACTACGACAGTTGAGACGCGATCGCCTCACTGTGGCTTTGGCTTTGGCATTACCAATCTTACTATTGCTGTTGTTTGGGTTTGCTGTATCGCTGGAAATTAACAAAATTAACCTTGCTGTCCAAGATTTAGATTTAACTCCTACCAGTCGGGAGTATATTGCTACCTTTGAACGCACCCAAAAATTTCATATTGTTGGCCAAGCACCAAACATCAAAGTTTCCCAAATGCTAGATCGGGGTGAAGCCACCATTGGCTTAATTATTCCTCCTGATTTTTCTCGTGACTTACTAAGGCGAGGAAGTATCGGCACAGTCCAAGCCTTAATTGATGGTAGCGATGCCAATACTGCTAATATTGCTAGGAGTTATGCTAAAGCTGTTACCAATGCTTTTGTTGGGAATCTGCACAATCAACCCTCTCCTGTAGCTGTGGATGTGCGATCGCGTTTTTGGTATAACCCTGGCTTAAAAAATTTAAAATACATTGGCCCTGGTGCGATCGCGATCGCTTTAACGTTATTTCCACCATTACTAGCCGGTTTAGCAACAGCTAGAGAACGAGAGCAAGGTACAATTGTCCAAGTTTATGCCTCTAGCCTCACCAGCATAGAGTACCTATTGGGCAAAGCAACGGCCTATTGGTTAGTAGGTATGGTAGAGGTTGTTTTAGTCAATGCGATCGCTCAAGTTATATTTGGTTTGAGGTTCGTAGGCGATCCCACTCCTTTATTAGTTGGTTCCACACTATATATTGCTTGTGGTGTTTTCTGGGGTATTTTTATTGGTAGCAATGTTCAATCACAAAGCGTTGTCATTGAAGCAGTGAATATTTCTGCATTTCTTTTATCACTGTTAATGTCTGGCTTTATCTACCCCATTGCTAATATTCCTTTTGCTTTGCGCTGGATATCTAATATTGTTCCATCTCGATATTATATTTTGCTGACACGTGATGCCTTCGTTAGAGGTATGGGTTGGTCTGCGATTTGGTATGCGGTAGTAGCTTTAGGATTGCTAGCTATTATCTTTTTTTTCCTGGCATGGAATAAACTACAAAAAATGCAAGTGGAGACTTAAATGCTAACAATATTTACTAACTTATTAAACAGCATTTTTGGTAGTCGATTGTGGGCGCTATTTTGCAAAGAAGTCGCCCAATTGCTACGTAATCGCCAATTGGTTTTTACAATTGTTGTTTCGCCTACTGTCTTATTACTCTTATTTGGTTTTGCATTTAATCCTAATCTCCATAATCTAAAAATTGGAATTACTGACTATAGCAAGAGTAATACTTCACGGGAATTTATTGAGGTTTTTCATCAAGCAAATGCTTTTACAATTAATGATAACTATGTTAATCAGCAATCGATGATAGATAGTTTAGCGATTGGTAAATTATCCGTTGGAATTGTGATTCCCACCGAATTTACTAATGATGTTGTTCGTAAACATACAGCTTCAGTACAAGTTTTATATGATGCGGTAGACGCTAATACAGCCCGGATTGCTTCTAGTTATATTAATGAATTAATTAATGATTATAATTCCCGTTATTTACAACAACCATCATCAACATTACAATCTCGACAAGCCCAAATTCAAACTTCTATCCTCTACAATCCAGGATTAAAAAGTGCTTGGTTTATCGTTCCTGGCATGATTGGTGTATTACTCACCGTGGTTGGTTCTCAAGCTGCATCATCCTTAGTCGTGCGTGAAAAAGAAATAGGCACGCTAGAACAATTACTGATGACACCAGCTTCTAGTACAGAAATCATTCTCGCTAAAATTGCTCCACTTTTACTATTACTCACATTTGATATTTTCGTTGCTTTAACTGTAGGAAGAATAGTTTTTAATCTCCCATTTCAAGGTAATTTTCCAGAATTTCTGTGCATAGCAGTATTGTATTTTTGGGTGAGCATTAGTATTGGTATATTTTTAGGAGCATTTGCCAAAAGCGAACAACAAGCACAATTATTGGCTTTCTTTATTATCCCATGCTTGATTCTTCTTTCTGGTGCGCCTAGTCCTACTTATACCATGCCTTCCTTTATTCAATTGCTTAGTTATTTAGACCCTTTACGTTATTTTGTGGAAGTTTGTAGAGCAGTTTTACTCAAAGGTGTTGGTATCCAAATATTGTGGTTTCAGGTATTAGTTTTAATAGGTTTTGCAGTAATTTTAACATTTCTGAGTATTCGTCAATTTCGCAATCAATTACAATAATTCCTGCTGTAAATTTTCCATTGATATTTATGCCGCTTCAGTAGGAAACCAAGCCTGTTGCTATCTCAAAATAAGCGAATGTACAGTCATATAGTTCAACACCGCTGGATAAAGGCTGAGGTTTAGCTTCAGTATTATGGGAATATATAATTCAAAATAGACCCCACTGCCACATCAGCAACAGTGAACTCATTGTCAAGTAAAATAGGGTTGCTTACTGAAAATTTCATTTAAGGAAGTCAACAAGCGGGGCATTTCCCGTTCCCGATTCTCCTCTCCAAAAATCCCTAGGCCAAGGGCAATACGGTTCAGCTAAGGCTAAAACTCTGTTATCAAAGTCAATTTTTTAACGAACCGCCAAGGCGCAGAGGACGCAGAGAGAAGAAAAAAATGCTTAACCCAAGCGTATTGAGGCTAAGGGTAGCATTGGCAAACAACACCCATTGGGAAAATAGAGCACTTTCCTCTGGTGAAAGTGGAGTTTTACTATACTTATCGACAAGATACAACAAAATTGCGCCAGATTCCCAAAGCTGAAAATCCCCATCAACAATTGCTGGAACTTTACCAAATGGGTTAATTGCTAAACATGCAGGTTGGAGGTGTTCGCCCGCCTGCATATCAAGCTTAACGAATTCGTAGGGAATTCCTAATTCCTCTAAATACCAGTGGACAATTGACGCTCGACTACGAGCGCCACCGTAAAGTTTTAGCATAATGACTTAAAGCACTTTATGAGTGTGAGAATGCTGTTTAATATTGTCTTCTTTGGTGACAACTCTGGCGGCATTTAAAACCCGTTTCCGCTCAATTGAATATTTAAATTCAGTGTAGTTTGTACCTAAGGGAATCAGAGATTTTGCAGATTCACGACGCTTATAGGTACGAGCTGCTGCAAATACCCGTGGTACAAATTCTTCTCCAAACTGAGCCGACTCTGGAAAGCCATCTGGTAGCAGTGGTGAATCGCCATCCAGCACAGATCCCAAAGTTGTGGCATGAGCCAGCTTATAGGAGGTAGGAATGCCCTTTAAAAGCGCTTCCAAAGCCGCAGAGGGAATCGGTTCTATAACTTCGATTTGATAAACTTCTCCATCTTCTTTGACGAAGCAGGTTGCCAAGCCGATCGCAATATAATCATCGGTTGCTAAATCAGGAGCATTGGGATAGGAAATTGCAGTTGTCATCAGAAAATTTCTCAAAATTTAAAAATTGTAATTTAGGGAATAGGGCATTGGGCATTGGGCATTGGGCATTGGGCATGGGGCATTGGGAAAGAGGAGGCAGGAGGCAGAAGTTGTGCAATGTTTGAATTTTGAATTTTGAATTTTGAATTGATTTCTCCCCTGCTCCCCTGCTCCCCTGCTTCCTCATCCCCTCTTTAACGAACGGCTTGTTGGCATTCTACCAATTTGCTGCTCTCACTACTTGACTAGTCTTTAAGATTAACGTCTGCTATTTCTGGAATTCATCTTCGGGATCGAGTATCTATGAATAGGTTTGAGGAGCAATTGTTTATTTAAAGGGTAGATTTCTACTGGTGTGAGTAGTTTAAATCTCAGTCTTAAGATGGCTTTCAAGTAACCATAAGTACCTTGAAAATAAAGATAGTGGTAAAACCACCAGCCTTAAAGAACTAGACTTTTATTTAAAAAAGCAGGGATTTCAAGCAGGGAAAGATGAATATTCACTCATTTTTAGCTGACGATGACCATGTTTTAAATAGTACAAGCAAACTTCAAGAGCAAAGGAAAAGCGATCGCAGCGAATATATTTTTGGGGATAGCGACTTGCGCTCTTGTGCTTTGAGGTTGGCTCAACAAGGAGATTATACCGAAGCGATCGCACTTTTAACCCAACTAATCTGCCGCCATCCCGACAATGCCGTTGATTACAACAACCGGGGGCTAATTTATTTCCAAAGTGGCCAAAGGCAAAAAGCGCTTTACGACTACAACACTGCCCTTAAACTTAATCCGTATTTGGCTAGTGCTTATAATAACCGCGCAAATTACTATGCAGCTTGTGGAGAATTGGCAGTAGCACTTGCCGACTACGATCGAGCGATTGATTTGAAGCCTGACCATGTTCGGGCGTGGGTTAATCGAGGCATTACCTGGCGTGATTTGGGGGAATACGAGGTGGCAATTGAGAATTTTGAGCTAGCACTGCTTTTTGGTCAACTAGAAAGTCATATCTGGGCGGAACGCGGCAGAACTTACCATCTTTGGGGCGACTGGAATTGTGCGATCGCTGATTATCGTCGCGCCCTTACTCAACTGTCCTCTCTTGACAACAATAAGGATATTACTAGTTGTCGCTTGCGTTTACAACTCGAAAACTGGCTAAACGAGCTGCTATCAGAATCAGCGTCCTAATTGGTAGATTAGTCCTTTTTGCAAATTCAAGATTCAAAAAGTAAATTCTTCATTTTGAATTTTTAATTTTGAATTTTTAATTGGAGCGTAACGACGCTGTATCGCTAATGACTCATAGATGAAAACTACATAGCTATTCAAAAATTAGCTATTAATCATTACTTATTAGCAATAATATAAATTAACACCCGGTTTATACGTAGCCTGAATCACAATAAATCTAAATAATCCCAAATTTGCCATTTATCTTAGGGTGATGAGTCTGTTTGCTCATCTTCTCGGCGATCTTGATTCATCAACACGATCTGACGCTGGCTGGGATCGAATCGGTATCCTTGTCGTTGTCTAATAATTTTAGCTTCTTGGGGATCAAAGTTACGGCTAAATTCCGCCTGTAAACCATTGACGTGTCCTTCCATCAGCTTGACTTCAGTACTCATTTCTCGCAATTTTTCTTGCTGTAACCAATGATAAGGCAAGAGTTGTGTTAAGGCAGATGCTGCAACGGCTGTAATTACAAGATTGACCGCTATTTTGGCTGTGCTTTCCAGTGCCATCACTTTGTAAGAACGTTGACGAAGATGCCGCTTTGGTCGAGAAATGACCCGGCGTTTTTGTATAGGTTGTAACGGTGGTTTGGAGGGTTGAATCGCGTTCATGATGCTAAAAGATAACCTCGCTTAGTGAAGGGAAACACTATCAAGAGTGCTGAGTTATGAGTGATGAGTGATGAGTGAGATTTCCAACTCAGCACTCAGATATCAGCACTCCTAAATGCTTGATTTAGCTGTCATATTACTTCATTTTTTTGAAATAGCTACAAGTGTCGCACTAGTTAAAAAATAACCTGGCTTACGTAAGTGCAAGGTTTCTAAGTATTTATGACATAAAGCCATAAAGTCTGAAAATTGCACCCCGTACTGCCAGGATTATTAGCTTTTCAACTGTGTCACATCGGAGCCTTATTTGTAAAGTTCTGTGGCTAATCGCCAAGCTAGAACTCCTGGAATCAAGGCTACAACTAGAGCGATGTAGACTTGAGTATCTGAGATGGAAGATATCTGAGCAATGTACAGAGTATCTAAGATAGGCATGGCTGAAAACCTCCTAACCTGAATTGATTTTGAACAGTTCGTTTACTACTTTTCCTTGTTTTGCCAGAATTGTGGAATATCTTGTTACAAGATGCAACAAAAGCAGTTATTAGTCAGTAGTTCTTATTTATTCTCTATTAAAAAAATTTATAAAAATTATGAATTTATATCTGGGTATCGACTTCGGCACATCTGGCGGACGCGGTATGGTGATTGACGAGGAAGCCTGTTGTATTCAGGCAGAGGTGCGATATCCCTTCCACGACTCACCAAATGCCGTTACGCCAAAAATTTGGCAGGAGGCTTTGTTTGCGTTGGTGGAACAAATACCTGAGCAATTGCGGCGAGAAATTAAAGCGATCGCAATTAATGGTACTTCCTCTACCGTCTTGCTGGTCGATGCTGCTGGCAACCCAACAGATGCACCATTGCTGTACAACGATGCGCGGGGATCGGTGGTACTAGAGCATTTGAGGAGTATTGCACCCCCCAATCATACCGTGTTGAGTGCCACCTCTAGCCTAGCCAAACTTTTGTGGATGAAACAATTACCTTCTTTTAGTGAAGCTAAATATTTCTTGCATCAAGCAGATTGGCTGGCGTTTCTCCTACATGGACAGTTGGGAATTAGCGATTATCATAATGCTTTAAAGCTGGGTTATGACGTGGAAGAGTTGAAATATCCAGAATGGCTAGAATTGTTGCAAATACCAATTCAGCTACCCAAAGTTTTAACTCCTGGGACTCCCATTGCCGAATTACGTCCTGAAATTGCGGACAAGTTCGGTTTAAGCCGTGATTGTCTGGTGTGTGCGGGTACAACCGATAGTATTGCTGCTTTTCTTGCCAGTGGGGCAAAATTACCTGGTGAAGCCGTGACTTCCCTTGGTTCAACGTTGGTACTAAAGTTGTTAAGTTGTACCCGTGTAGAAGATGCCAGATATGGAATTTACAGCCATCGGTTGAGTGATTTGTGGCTGACTGGGGGTGCTTCTAATACTGGGGGTGCAGTACTAAAGCAATTTTTCACAAACCTTGAGTTAGAAAGCCTTAGTCGGGAAATTGATGCTTCAATTGCCAGCGAGTTAGATTATTATCCGTTGTTGAAGGTAGGCGATCGCTTTCCGATTAACGATCCCAATCTACCCCCACGCTTGTCACCACGCCCAGATAATCCAGTAGAATTTTTGCATGGGTTGTTAGAAAGCATTGCCCGCATAGAAGCGCGAGGGTATGAATTATTACAACAAATGGGAGCAGACAAATTGAGCCGTGTTTATACTGCTGGTGGTGGTGCGGCGAATGATACTTGGACTGCAATTAGGGCACGTCATTTGCAGGTTCCTGTAGTAGCGTCAGCGTACACAGAAGCTGCTTACGGGACAGCACTGTTGGCGATGGGGAATGGAAGAAGCGTTGAAAAAGAGTAATTGTGTACTTAGTATTTTTGTAGATATCTTCTAAATCAGTATCTATCCCAGTGACAATCGACATATCTCGGCCGATACTGGGATGATTAGATACCGGACTATAGATTCCAGGTTCATTATCTGGGCAGCTATTCGGGGATGGGTGCTTCGCAGCAAGCGAATGTCATCGATCCCCTTTACTCATTACTGGTATAAATTTTGAGGTAATTAGAAGAAAATCTAAAGGTTCTTGAAGAAGGTTTGATCGGCGCGATCGAGATTATCATCTAGAGAAAAGGTAAGGCTGCGGATTCGGATTCGATCGCTTCTAATATTTACTTTGCCCCATGCCCCTCGGTAACAAAGCATAGTGGTTGGCATGGTAACAGAGCGTAGTCGAAGTGCAGCCTCTCGTAGATAAGTGCTGCTTTTCTGCCTCTTGTGCCCAATGCCTAAACTATTTTTCTCTACGTACCAGCATTTGATAAGTTAGTACATAATCTGAAACAATAACAGTAAAAGCAGAGAGGGGATTAAGTTGAGTCACAATCCAGATGCCATAGCCCCCCACGGTGGACAGTTGGTTAACCGTATCGCTACACCAGAACAAAGAGCAGAGTTTCTCTCAAAAGCTGACTTTTTGCCACGAGTGCAACTTGACGATCGCGCGGTTTCCGATTTAGAAATGATTGCGATCGGTGCTTTTAGTCCGCTGACGGGTTTTATGAACCAAGAAGACTACGATCGCACTGTGACAGAAATGCGATTAGCTAACGGTCTTGTGTGGTCAATCCCGATTACACTATCGGTAAGCGAAGAAGTAGCTTCCTCGTTGCAAGAAGGCGGCTTAATCCGTCTGGATAACTCCAAAGGCGAATTTATCGGAGTTTTGCAACTTACGCAAAAATATCATTACGACAAAATCCGCGAAGCAATAAAAGTCTACCGTACTAATGATGTCAATCATCCCGGCGTACAGGTACTCCATAACCAAGGTAATGTACATCTGGCGGGTGATATTTGGTTGTTGCAACGCGAACCTCATCCTCAGTTTCCCAGTTACCAAATCGATCCAGCTGCCTCACGGCAACTATTTCAAGATAAAGGTTGGAAAACCATTGTCGGTTTTCAAACTCGCAACCCCATCCACCGCGCCCATGAATACATCCAAAAGTGCGCTTTAGAAACTGTTGATGGTCTATTTTTGCACCCATTAGTCGGGGCGACAAAAGAAGATGATATCGCCGCTGATGTGCGGATGCGCTGCTATGAAATTTTGCTGGAACACTACTACCCTTTAGACAGGGTAACTTTGGCAATTAATCCCGCCGCAATGCGCTACGCTGGGCCTCGTGAAGCCATCTTCCATGCTTTAGTCCGCAAAAACTACGGCTGTACTCACTTTATCGTCGGACGGGATCATGCTGGTGTTGGTGATTATTACGGCACCTACGACGCTCAATATATCTTTGATGAATTTGAACCAAGTGAATTAGGCATTGTGCCGATGAAATTTGAACACGCTTTTTACTGCACGCGCACTAAGCAGATGGCAACATCTAAAACCAGTCCCAGCAGGCCAGAAGAACGCATTCACCTATCAGGGACAAAAGTTAGAGAAATGCTGCGGCGCGGTGAGTTACCTCCACCAGAATTTTCTCGTCCAGAGGTAGCAGCAGAGTTAGCACGGGCAATGCGGATAGAAGTAACGGTTTAGGGCATTGGGGATTGGGCATGGGGATTGAACCTTCAATTTTGAATTTTGAATTTTGAATTTTGAATTTTGAATTGATTTCTCCCCTGCCCCTCCACTCCCCACATTTTTGTAACTTTACAATAGAGAGTTCAGCCCTGTAAGCTGCTAACTGAATAGCTGAGGGCTGATAGCTAATTATGAAACGTCGCACGTTTTTAGAGAGAATTGGCTCAATACTCGCGGTATTGGGGATAACTGAAGCTGAGTGGTTGTCTTTAGGAAATCGCTATTATCAAGCTTTGGCACAACCCAGTCCGCGCAAGTTGGCATTGTTAATTGGTATTAACCAATACCCAAAAATTCCAGCCCTCAGTGGTTGTCTGACAGATGTGGAACTACAAAGAGAAGTTTTGATTCATCGCTTTGGTTTCCAAGGGTCAGATATCCTAACCTTAACTGAGGAAGAAGCTAGTAGGGAATTCATTGAGACGGCTTTTTTAGATCGCTTGAGCAATCAAGCTAAACCCGATGATGCGGTCTTCTTCCACTTTAGCGGTTATGGCAGCCGTGTCAAATTGGAAACATCTCCTGAGACAATCCAGAATGCTCTGGTGACAGCTAATGCCAGTTTTGATTCACAAGAAGCGAAAATAGTCAACTATATATTAGAAGAAACTTTACTGCTATTATTGCGATCGCTCCCTACAGAACGAGTCACAGCAGTATTAGATACTAGCTATTATCCGCCAACCCCAGTATTAGGATTAAAAAGTCGCGCCCTTCCAGAATCAGTAGAGGCAAAGCTAGCAGCAGAAGAACTCGACTTTCTCCAACAACTTAAAACTCAGAAGTTACCCAGCACGCCGATTGTCTTAGCAGCTACCTTAAATCCCAAGCAGTCGGCGAGGGAAGAACTCTTTTCTGGTTTTAGTGCTGGGTTATTTACCTACGCCTTGACGCAGTATTTGTGGGAATTCACCCCAAATACCAAAATTCAAGTTGCCCTCTCGTATATGGAAAATTCTCTATCCAAATTGGGTAGTAAACAGCAACCAGGGTTATTAAGTAGTCAAAAAAATCAACATTTAACGTCTCTACCGCTAGACAGTATTATTGGTGCAGAAGGCGCAGTGACAGCCATTGAAGAAGACGGTAAAACAGTCCATCTGTGGTTAGCAGGATTACCGCCACAAGTGCTGCTATACTACGGAGTTAATTCTCGATTTACTTTAGGAACAACAAGAGAAGAATTAGTATTGCGATCGCGGACTGGGTTAACAGCAAAAGCGCAAATTTCCCAAATAGAAGGTGCAAATCCCCTACAAATCGGGCAACTTGTCCAAGAAGCAGTCCGGGTTTTAGCCCGAAAGATCCATTTAATAATTGCTTTAGATACTGGATTGGAAAGAATTGAGCGTGTAGACGCTACAAGTGCCTTTGCTGCATTTCCTCATGTCTCCACCGTAGTTGTCGGAGAAAAACCAGCTGATTATTTATTTGCCAAACTACAGCAAACACCTAGTCGCTATGGTCTATTTTCTCTTAGTGGCGAACTAATTTCTAATGCCACGGGGGAAGCAGGAGAAGCAGTAAAATCAACAGTGCAAAAGTTAGCGCCAAAATTATCAACTTTGTTAGCAGCCAAGTTATGGCGACTGACAGAAAATCAAGGTTCTTCTCGCTTGGCTCTGAAGACAACCTTAGAAATAATTAACAACAGATTGCCTCGCGTTATCATGCAGCGCGAAACAGTACGAAATTTCAAAACAGAAACTTCGATTCAAAAATCCCTCCCGACTCCGATTATCCCTATCGGTAGTCAAATGCAATATCGGGTAGAAAACCAGAGCGATCGCCCAGTATATTTAATCTTGCTGGGATTAAACAATAATCATACAGCGATCGCCTTCTATTCTTGGGAAACTCCCCAAGAACCAAACACCGCAGACACCAAACCTCTGCTTAAAGAAGTTGTCATCGCTCCAGGTGAAACTCTCATCCTACCCCAAACGAATACTGCTTCCGAATGGATGATTTCAGGGCCAGCTTCTGAGTGCGAACACCAACTGATTTTTAGTACTGCCCCCTTTAACGCTACTCTCGCCGCGTTGAACGCTGCTAAGTATTCCACAGGCGAACAAGGGCCAATTGGCCCATTGTTGAATTCCTTAGAAGTTGTACAGGCCTTGCTACAAGACTTACATAACGCTAGTGCCTTCAAAACAGAGATGAACGTTATAGCAGCCGATTCACATAGCTTGGATGTGAATAATTGGGCAAGTCTTAGCTTTAGTTTTCAAGTGCTGTAAGTTATATCAATTTGAAAAAAGAATGGGCGTTGCATAATTGCGGGATGATTTCGCAAGTTATAAAATCTCCCCCCCTGCAACGCCAGCACCCCCTGCCTCCCCTGCCTGCCTAAATTCATCCCTCTGTTCTGCAACGCCAAAGAATGCAACAGATACATACGGACATACCTTTGTGATGTCTGGCTTTCTTAATTTTGAATTTTGAATTTTGAATTTTGAATTGGTATTAGTGCCTCTACTAAAGCCTGATTTTGCTCATCTGTCCCAACAGTGATGCGTAATTTATCATCTAATCCAGGCTGCTTGAAGTAGCGGATTAAAATTCCCCGTTCCTTCAGTTTTTGATAGAGATATTCTGCATTTCCTTCTCTTGGCTGCGCCAGCAAAAAGTTAGCTTGGGAATCCCAGATGTGAAAACCTAATTGTTTCAAGTCTGTTGCTAACTTAGTCCGTGATGCTTTAATCTTGGCTACACAAGCATTTTTATAAGCTTGGTCAGTGATGGCAGCCGTACCAATTGCACAAGCGATCGCATCAATGTTATAGCTATCCTTAACCTTAAACAATCCCTGCAACAGTTTGGGATTTGCCACTCCAAAGCCCAATCGCAATCCTGCCAACGAATATCCTTTAGATAGTGTCCGAATCACGATAACGTTTTCGTATTCCTTAACCAAAGCCAATGCATTCTCTTCGGTAAAATCTATGTATGCTTCATCAATCACTAAAACTCCAGATAACTGGCTGGCTAATTTTCGCAAATCATTTTTTGCCACCACATGTCCCGATGGACTATTGGGCGACGCAATAAAGGTCACAGCCCCATTGGCAGCAACTAATTCGTCCTTTGGTAAGCCGTAATCTTTGCTGTAGGGAATCTCAATAATTTCCGCCGCTTGCATTTGTGTCAATGTCCGATATAGCACGTAAGTAGGCATCGGATAAACTACTTTTTTCCCAGGTTCAGCACAGGCTCGAATCACCACACTTAACAATTCATCACTGCCATTGCCGACAATTATCCAATCACTAGGAACTCCTAAAACTTTACTTGCAGCTTGCCGAAATTCTCCCCCAAAAGGTTCTGGATACCGCCGCAACCATTCACCATCAATATTCCGTAGCACAGCTAATGCCGCAGGCGAAGGAGGATAGGGATTCTCATTGCTGTTAAGTTTAATAATCTGTGTACCACGTTGAGGCTGCTCGCCAGGAACATAGCTAGCCATTGCATCAACATTAGAGCGAAAGTAGTTGGTCATAGAGCATGGTAAATTGGGTGGAATGTCTACGACGGGCGTAGCTGCGACACCTTATGGCGTATCTTAAGCAAATTTCAACCCGCAATTTCTGACGATATCGTTTTTTGTCGTTTACATCAGAAAATACGGCTTTATAAATTACGAATTACGAATTATAAAAATATGTTAGATAAATGGAATCCAGAACTATATGAACGATTTCAAGCTGAAAGAAGTCGTCCATTCTACGACTTGGTAAATATGATACATCGGCAAGAAAACTTACGAGTTCTCGATTTAGGATGTGGAACCGGAAAGTTAACGAAATATCTGCATGAAACCTTAGCAGCACAGGAGACTTTAGGGATAGATGCTTCTGAGAAAATGCTGGAAAAAGCGCGTCAGTTTACAGGCAATGGACTGCGGTTTGAGCAAAGACGGATTGAGGAAAACCCAGAAAATGAGGAGTTTGATGTGGTATTTTCTAATGCGGCATTGCAGTGGTTGACGGAACATGAGGTTTTATTTGAGAAATTGCGGGCAAAACTGCGGCCTGGTGGACAGCTTGCCGTACAAATACCAATGATGGATAGTGAGCCAGTGCATCAGATAGCAATTGAGACTGCACAGGAATTCAGTCAAGAATTAAGAGGATATGTGCGGCGTTTAGAGGTACTTCCTCCAGAAACATACGCCCGAATGCTTTATAAATTGGGATTTGTCAAGCAGGAAGTCAAGCTTCAAATTTATGGGCATGTGTTGCCCTCACGAGCAGCCGTAGTGGAGTGGTATAGCAACCGCCAAGGCGGTTAAGCCGCTGTGTGAAGCACAGCTTCCATCGCATCTCTCAGACAGCCAAATTGAATTATTTGCTTACGAATTCGGCTTTTTAACCATGACCAACATCGCTCAATTTTGTTAAGCTCG
>NZ_JAVRBQ020000037.1:0-20836 GCF_034531215.2 Nostoc sp. ChiSLP03a | reverse complement strand
CCACGTTTTTTTGTCGGATTATTAACAACAAACATCTCAAACTCCTATTCTCTCGTCGAAACTAGCTAATTGCTCTCACTGGCGATCGCACCCTATAAGTTAGTCACAGAGATACTTGGGCGGTTTTCGGAGATGTCTATTGAGTCAAAGACTCAATGAATGCATTCCCAGTCGGAGACTGGGAACGAGGAAAGTCGTATCAAACAAGCTTTTTAGGACTTGTGTGTACGCTGTAGCCCAATTTATAAGAGGGATTTAGGGTGAGGGCTTTTGATAAACATAATTTTGCGCCACTTTCCAATAGCGCGAGAACCGTTTCAAGTCAATATAGCCGTCATAGCCAAAAAATGGTTCTATCTCTAACACTTCCACTGCTATAGAACGCTCCATTTGATTACAGATATCATCAAATCGGGGACTGGGACTATTAGCTGTGACAACTAAATTAGCATCATGTTCTTGAGCAAAAGCTAAAATTTCTTGTGCCACATTGCCACGGCGAATAACAACAGGTAACTCTAGCAAACATTCGTAGATAAAAGTCAGACGTTTAAGACTCAATTGCCATTCCTCTATCAAAGCCTCGTCCCAAACCCAGATAGCTGGGGCATCAGGGTATTTTTGAAATGTGGGATTATTTGGACTGAGGCAATCTCCATGTACCCAAACAATTGGTTTAGTCATTTGTCATTTGTCATTTGTCATTTGTTATGGGGCATTGGGCATGGGGCATTGGGCATTGGGTATTAGACAATAATTAATAGTTCTTCTTCCCCTGCTCCCCCTGCCCCTCTGCTCCCCCTGCCCCTCTGCTTCCCCCACTCCCCCTGCTCCTCTTCCCTTTTTTATCACGTTGCCAACTTTGGCTATTAGGTTGTTTGCTAAATTCGCCTTTGGGAAAAAGTCGCTGTTCTAATTCTTCATAACTGCCTTCAAAATCACAATGACCGTAAAGGGGACATTTCTGGCAATAAATGCCTTTGGTGTAGCGTTCTAAGTTTTCACGGTTGAAAAAATACGGTTTCTGACTAAAGGTGCTAGCAACCCACTGCCATGACATATTATTACTAGCAGGATCTCCATCTAAAAGATGCTCAAGAAACCATTTGGCTCCAGCTTGCCAACGAATACGCCGCCAATGCACAATATAAGCCGCTAGCCACATTCGGGCGTGGTTATGTAGATAACCAGTTTCTCTCAAATCACGACTGAAACTGTCAATGCAAACCCTGCCTGTAATTCCTTCTCTGATATCTTGCGGCAATTCGGGTGCATATTCGCCCACGGTATAACCAGTTTTGTACTCTTCCTGGTCTTTCCAGATTTCATCCCCCAACTTCATATACAACCGTTGCCAGTAGTCGCGCCAACCTAATTCGTTAATTAGTTTTGTAGCATCCTCTTGTTGCTGTACTTGGTTGAGGACATAATCTCGAATTTCTCGCAAACTCAAAACGCCATAGCGGATGTAAGGTGAAAGACGCGTGATAGCACCTGCGAAAAAATTACGTGTTTGGGCGTAGCGAAGGGGGTCGATTTTTTGCAGCGCTGTTTCTGCCGCTTTGCGTCCCCCCACAGTTTCGCTGATGTGGTTATCGCGTTCTGCTGCACCTGGGAATTGTTCGCGCAGGTAGGCTACCAATTCATCGCGGTTGGTAAATTGGCGTTGCATATCTTTAGGCATTATCAGCAAATTATGAATGGTTACGTGCGTAGGCGATCGCTCAATATATGTACAATTCTAAAGCGATATAAGGGCGGCCTACGCCTACACAATTTCTCACACTCCCATCATGAGCAACATTCCCCAAGTCGGACAACCAGCGCCAGATTTCTCCACTCCTGACCAAAATGGCAATTTAGTCACTCTTGACGACCTCAGCAGTCAGTGGGTTGTCCTCTACTTCTACCCCAAAGATGATACACCGGGCTGTACCACCGAAGCGAAAGATTTCACCGAGTTGTATCAAGACTTCAGCGCACTGGGAGCAAAAATCTTAGGCGTAAGTCCAGATTTGGGTAAATCCCATTGTAAATTTATCAGCAAACATAACTTGGCGATCGCCCTTTTAAGCGACCCAGAACATCTTTTAATCGAAGCCTACGGCGCTTGGCGATTGAAAAAATTTATGGGTAAAGAATATATGAGTGTTGCTCGGTCAACTTTTTTAATTTCACCGGATAAAATTATTGTCTATACTTGGCCCAACGTAAAAACCAAAGGTCATGCTCAAGCAGTTTTAACTAAATTACGGGAATTAGCAGCCACGTAAAATTCCAAGTGAGTCAAATTGGTCAAATCAATGTGGAAACCAGTAACGTTATCATCAAAGTAACAACTCAAACTGTTAGATAGTAGTATATTCAGTTGAATAATATTATGGTTAAAGCCATTCCAGCGCATAATGTCAGCCTTGCTGATTTAGAAGCAAAGTTTGGTCTGAAACAAGCTGAAAATGAAGATTTTTTTACAGAGTGGTTTGACACTCTCCCAGAAATCACAGATATAGAAAAGCAATATCTAGACAGGGTAAAAACTAACTTTATGAGATTGGTAAAACACCCACCGCTCTTAGAAAGTGCAGTTAAGATGATAGTGCTATCTCCTTTATTAGACTTGGCAGGATTCTATCAAGAGCCATTTTTTATCGCTACTGAAGAATCTATTGAAATTTCCTTGGAAGATGAAGAAGAAATTATTAGAGGACGTATTGATGTTCTAGTTATTCAAGAAAAGTTGTGGTTGTTAGTAATTGAATCTAAAAGGGCTAGTTTTTCTCTTTTAGAAGCCATACCCCAAGCACTGGCTTATATGTTGGCTAATCCTAGTCAAGACAAACCTGTTTTTGGATTAGTAACAAATGGTAGTGATTTTATTTTTCTGAAACTTATCAAAGAGAATCAGCTAAAGTATGCTATGTCTGACCAATTTACACTTTTGAAACGAGAAAGTGAACTGTACCAGGTTTTAAGTGTATTAAAAAAACTGAGTAAGGTTTTGAGTTAATAATTATGTCTATTCGTTCTATATACATTGATTCCCACGCTACTACACCCGTAGATGAACGAGTATTAGCAGCAATGATTCCCTACTTCACAGAAAAATTTGGCAACCCAGCAAGTATTAGTCATGTTTATGGTTGGGAAGCAGAAGCTGCTGTGAAACAAACGCGAGAAATTTTAGCAGCAGCAATCAATGCCACACCAGAAGAAATTGTGTTTACGAGTGGTGCAACGGAAGCAAATAATTTAGCTATAAAAGGTGTTGCGGAAGCTTATTTTAAAAAAGGTCAGCATATTATTACTATTGCTACTGAACATAATGCAGTAATCGATCCTTGTAATTATTTAAAAAGTCTCGGTTTTGAAATTACTATTCTCCCTGTCCAGAAAGATGGATTGATTGATTTAACTGAGTTAAAAAAAGCTTTCCGTCCTGAAACGATTTTAGTCTCGGTGATGGCTGCAAATAATGAAATTGGCGTGTTACAGCCTTTGGCAGAAATTGGAGAAATGTGCCATGAACACCAAATCATTTTCCACACCGATGCAGCGCAAGCTATTGGTAAAATTCCTTTAGATGTGCAAGCGATGAAAATTGATTTGATGTCTTTAACAGCACATAAAGTATATGGGCCTAAAGGCATTGGAGCGCTATACGTCCGCAGACGCGATCGCAGAGTACAACTGGCTCCCCAGCAGCACGGCGGCGGACATGAGCGGGGAATGCGTTCTGGTACATTGTATACACCGCAAATTGTCGGCTTTGGCAAAGCTGTAGAAATCGCTTTGGCTGAACAAGCAACAGAAACCCAACGCCTCACCCAATTAAGGCAAAGATTATGGGAACAGCTATCGCAAGTTGAAGGAATTCATCTCAACGGACATCCTCAACAGCGATTGGCGGGAAACTTGAGTATCAGTGTTGAGGGAGTGGATGGAGCCGCGCTTTTGCTGGGATTGCAGCCAGTAATGGCTATATCTTCTGGTTCTGCTTGCTCGTCAACAAATACTGCACCTTCCCATGTTCTCACAGCATTGGGACATTCAGAAAAGCTAGCTTATGCCTCCGTGCGGTTTGGTATTGGCAGGTTTAATACAGAAGAGGAGATTGATATTGTAGCCAAACATGCGATCGCTACCATTCAAAGTTTACAAAATAAACGGTAAGCATAAAAGCCAGCAATATCTCTTCTTTAGACAATCGCTTTTCTAAAACTAAATATTATCTGTGCGATTCCCCATATCAAAAACATTAAATTCAATTCCTTCTAACTTCAGCCTCAAAGCCTCTAATAAGAGGTTTACCCTTTCTTCAATAAAAATACTTAGGGCGTTTTCTGGAAGTGCATCGGCTCTTGACCATTCAAGAATGATCGTCGGTATAAGATGAGAACGTAGCACTGCCTCTAAACCAGGCTCGTCATATTCTTTGAGATAATCTAATGGATTTTTATCGCTAATTTTCAAATTAGTTATTTGAGACAAATAGGCAATATTCATCAAGCTGTCACATTCTATTTGACTAGCAATGCCACTTTGCTTAATAAAGTTAACTGGAAATATATGGTGTAAGTTAGGCTTATCTGTTAACAAATAATAAACATTAGACAAAACATCTCTATGAGGTTTTGCCCAATCTTGCGGCTTGTGGTTTGCATAAAGTGATAAGATTGCTCTGGATAAGCGACCTCTATAACTGTAAAAGGATTTTCTAAGCGAATTTTTATCAATATCAAACTTATTGAATGAGTAAGTACTATTAACCTTTTGTTGATTAACAAAGTATATATGTTCCCAGAGGTGTGTAGTGTTTGTTAGTAAATCTGCATTATGAAAACTATAATACCAAAAATATTTATTTAAAAAACTATAATCTGGTTTATCATTCCGATAAAAATATGCTGTAATAGTCAGGTAAAAATATCGGTAAGGGATTAATCTTCCACCTTTAATATGCAAAATATTATCAAAGAAATCAAAAGTTTTAGCAACAGCTATTTTAAAATTAGACCATACAGCTTCAATATGTTCTGTTTTTAGCTTATTAAGATACATATCAGTAATATTTTGTATCCCAGCTTCGGGAAATTCAAGTTTTACCACTACAGCTAGCATCTGTAGCAATGTCCAATTATCAATATTGGCATATTGACTGCTATAAATAGTTTGTTTAAATTTATCAAATAATTCACGAAGATAAAATCCAGAGATATTATTTGTCTTATTTTCAGAACGAAAGGTCTTAGCAACCACAATATCAAAGATATCCAAGGGTTTACCAGCTTGATTAATCCGCTCAAATATTTGACAAACTTCCGCAACTTCAATACCTCTTAACTCAATAAAGGAAATTTTGTAATTAGCGCAAACTTCTCTAATTCTCCTAAATTGTTGCATGTAAGGATGATCGAATTCTCCATTAACACTCGTATAAATATTTCTTTCTATTTCCCCACGATCTTTAATGATATCTATTAAGCTGACAATTAGTTTATCTTGATAACGTTGTTTTTTTCCAATATTTGCTTTTAGCTGACCATCTCTATCATCGATTTCGTCCCAAAACAAAAACCTTTTTGTATAGCTTGTATCATCAGTTGCATCAGTAAGCTCAATAGTTAAATCTATATATAATGTTGGATCAAAATTTTCGTTATTAGCAATCTTACCTCCATGTATTGATGTTAATAAAGAAGTTGTTCTTTGTTGTCCATCTAAAATGTACTGATACTCATTAGAGTAAAAATTATCAGCAAATTTTATGCCACCTATTTCTCTATGACTTTCTAGCTTTGTATTAGTTTTCCAAATTAGAATACTTCCTAAAGGATAAAACTTATAAATACTATCCCAAAGTTTTTTAACATTCTCTTTTTCCCAGACAACATCTCTTTGAAAGGTTGGAATTTGATACTTATGTGAGAGAAGATTTTCCAAATAGAGAGGAATAGTCTGAGCATCCGGCTTTATGCGTTCAGTAGATGTAAACATTGAATTAACCTTACCTAACGTTGAGTAAATATCAAGATTGATGTGTAAATTTCACTTAATTCAGTAAAATTCCATACAAAGGTAACTGATATTTAATTAAGTGGCAACTCAGATTTTAGAAAATCTCTGCAACCTTTCCTCTATCCCAGCATTGCCCTGTAAGCCGCCTGTGTGTACTAGCAACAAGCGATCGCTTCTACAAAAAAATCCCTGCTGTAGTAAATCCATCACTCCGTAAAACATTTTGGCGGTATATACGTAATCGAGGGGTACGCCATGTTCCTGTGTAAACTGTTGGCTAAACAGTATTAACTCGTCGTTCACTTTTGCATAGCCGCCGAAATGATAATCACATACCAATTCCCAGGAAGCGGGAGAATTATATGGTGTAGGTAAATCAGAGGCGAGGTAATTTGTCAATAAACTTTCGATTTCTTGCGCAAGAAATGTCCCATTTTTCAATACGGGAAAAGCGATCGCTCTTTGTCTTTCATGCAACGAAAGCGCAATACCTGCTAGTGTGGTGGCTGTACCGCAGGCTACGCATATATGATTAAAGGCGATCGTCGCATCACTAACTATTTCTGTGCAGCCGCGCACACCATTTAAATTACTCCCGCCTTCGGGAATGATAAACACCTCGCCGAAACTTTGTCGCAGATATTCCTGTAGTGCTGGTGTGTTGTGCTGTCGATACATTTCGCGGTTTAGATACACAAGCTGCATACCCTGTTGTACAGCAAAACTCAGCGTTGCATTTAATGGTAGCCTCTCCTCTCCACGAATTACGCCGATGGTGCGAAAACCGAAAAGATTACCAGCCGCCGCAGTTGCATAGATGTGATTGGAATAAGCGCCGCCATAGGTTAGCAGTGTTGTGAAATTTTTCTCCTTGGCCTCTAAAAGATTGTATTTCAGCTTAAACCATTTATTGCCGTTAACCCACGGGTGCATGAGATCCAGACGCAGCACATACAGTTCAACACCAGCATAACGGGCGATTTCGCTGTTGATTTGTTGTAGAGGAGGAGTAATAAAGGTTAACGACATCTGTCAAGATTCTAACTTAGAATTTGCATTTTCTCACGTTCATTATCGAATATAAAAATAATGATAAACATTGAGTAATTCAATGGTAAGTCAAGCTAAATGATGAATAAATCTTTCTAATCATTAGCTTTAGAAATTAGCATTTTACTAATTGAGTGTTTCAGGTAAATATAAGAAACATAACACTCGCTCCAGATAATATTCTTTTGGAGAAAAGAAATGATTGCACTCACACAGCTTACTCAAGTTATTTCCAATCCTGGACGTTTGACGATTGAAACTGTCGAAATTGCTCCTCAAACGACTGCTATACGTTGTCTCGATTGGGATAGAGAACGTTTTGATATCGAGTTCGGTTTACGGAATGGTACAACTTATAATTCTTTCTTAATTCAAGGAGAAAAAGTTGCCTTAGTTGACACATCTCACCACAAGTTTGAGCAATTATATCTTGAGGTAGTGACGGGATTAATCGATCCAACTAAGATAAATTACTTGATTATTAGCCATACAGAACCAGACCACAGTGGCTTAGTGAAAGATATTTTAGAATTAGCTCCTTCCATTACTGTTGTTGCTGCAAAGGTAGCTATTCAATTTTTAGAAAATATGGTTCACCAGCCTTTTAAATCAATACAAGTGAAAAGTGGAGATCGCTTAGATTTAGGCAACGGACACGAATTAGAATTTATCTCTGCACCTAACTTACACTGGCCTGACACAATCTTGACCTACGATCGCAAAACTTCCACACTCTACACTTGCGATGTGTTTGGGATGCACTACTGTGATGACCACACTTATGATGAAAATATCACCTTACTTGAGGAAGATTTTAAATATTACTATGATTGTCTCATGGGGCCGAATGCCCGGTCTGTCTTGGCAGCTTTAAAACGGATTGAAAAGTTAGAAATAGCAACAGTTGCTACAGGACATGGCCCTTTATTACAAAACTATATCTCCGAATGGCTGGGACGATATCAAAACTGGAGTTTAGAACAAGCAAAAACAGAGACTTTAGTAACTCTATTTTATGTTGAAGATTACGGGCATAGCGAACATTTAGTCCGTACAATAGCTCATGGATGCGCGAAAACAGGCGTGGCAATAGAGTTAGTAGACTTCAATAGTGCCGAGCCTCAAGAAGTTCGAGAATTAGTTACACAAGCTTCTGGTTTAATAATTGCCATGCCAGCCCAATCTTCAGTAATAGCTCAAGCGGCTTTAAGTACAATTTTAGCTGCTGTTCATAAGAAACAAGCAATTGGTTTATTAGAGTCGGGAGGGGGAGAAGATGAACCAATTTACCCGTTACGCAATAAGTTTCAAGAACTGGGATTAACTGAAGCTTTTCCACCTATTTTAGTTAAGGAAATTCCTACCCAAGCAACGGAACAACTTTGTGATGAAGCGGGAACAGATATGGGTCAATGGTTAACCCGCGATCGCACCATAAAACAAATCAAATCTATCAATACCGAGCTAGAAAAAGCTTTAGGGCGGATTAGCACAGGATTGTATATTATCACCGCCAAAAAAGGAGAAATTCAGAGTGCGATGTTGGCTTCATGGGTGACACAAGCCAGTCTTGAGCCTTTGGGAGTAGCGATCGCAGTATCCAAAGATCGGGCAATTGAATCCTTGATGCACGTTGGCGATCGCTTTGTTTTAAATGTTTTAGAAGAAGGCAAATATCAAGGATTAATGAAACATTTCCTCAAGCGTTTTGCTCCTGGCGCAGATAGATTTGCGGGAGTGAAAACATATCCAGCTAAAAATGAATCGCCCGTTTTAGCTGAAGCTCTAGCTTACATGGAATGTGAAATTACTAGCCGTATGGATTGTGGAGATCATTGGGTAATTTATAGCACAGTCCAAACTGGAAGAGTTGCCAACTTACATGCACTTACTGCTGCCCATCATCGCAAAATTGGCAATCATTATTAAATGGTCATTTGTCATTTGTCATTTGTCATTTGTCAATAATTAATAATTCTTCTTCCTCTGCTCCTCTGCTCCCCACAGACGCGATTCATCGCGTCTCTACCCACTTTTGTACAGACGCGATGAATTGCGTCTCCTAAAAACTATGTATAAATCTGTTGAAAATACCCCGATTAGCATGTACGAAATTAATCGAGGGCGCGTTGTCCGAACCTTGGAATTTATCCAAGATGTGATTGTGATTTGTTTGTGTATTGGTTTATTTAGCTTTATGGTGCTTCAGGTGAGAGATATGTTTCTCTCCTTACTTCCACCTCTAGATTTTCATGCTGTTACTGCCGATATTCTCTTTTTACTTATCTTAGTTGAGCTATTCCGATTGTTGATTATTTACCTGCAAGAACATCGAGTATCTATTGGGGTAGCTGTTGAAGTTTCTATCGTTTCTGCATTGCGAGAAGTCATTGTTAAAGGTGTTCTAGAAGCAAGTTGGAGTCAAGTTTTAGCAACTTGTGCCTTTTTATTAGTGTTAGGAGTTCTACTATTCCTACGAGTTTGGCTACCCCCTACTTTTGAAGGTATCGATCCCGAACAAGAAGTATCTAAACGCTATAAAAGCCGAGTCAAGTCTGAATTCATACAAACCAATAGTCATTAAAAATGAGGAGCAGGGGAGACAAGGGGACAAGGAGATAAACAAAACTCCTAACTCTTAACTCATTACTCATTACTCATTACTCAGCACTCCTAATGCCCAATGCCCAATTAAAGAGAGGTTATTATGTCTGCCGCCACATTAACGTCCAACCATAGCAGAGATGTACAAGTTGCTGAAATTGGTAAAAATACTCTGATTTTACGATCGCGAACTTGGGATAGATTAAAATTTGAGGTGGAATATTCCCGTCAACGGGGAACTACAGCGAATTCTTATCTGATTCAAGCTGATAAAAAGGCTTTAATTGACCCTCCTGGCGAATCTTTTACCGAAATTTACCTTGAGCAACTAGCACAACATCTAGATTTCATCTCCCTCGATTACATTGTTCTCAGTCATGTCAATCCGAACCGCAGAGCAACTTTGCAAGTATTGCTCTCTCTGGTTCCTCAAGCCACTCTCATTTGTTCTCGTCCCGCCGCCAATGCTCTCAAAACTGCCTTTCCCGAATTTGAATCACCTATTCAAGCGATGCGATCGCAAGATACTCTAAATTTAGGACAAGGACATCTTCTATCATTTATCTCCGTACCAACTCCCCGGTGGGCGGATGGACTTTGTACCTACGATGCTGCTACAAAAATACTTTACACAGACAAACTATTCGGCGCTCATATTTGCGAAGATACTTTGTTTGATGAAGATTGGAAAGGTTTAGATGCGGAACGTCGTTACTATTTTCAATGTCTCCATGCACCCCAAGCCAAACAAGTCGAAGTAGCCTTAGATAAAATATCGCTTTTGGGAGCCAGATGTTATGCGCCAGCACACGGGCCAGTTGTCCGTTACAGCCTGAGTCGTTTTACTTATGATTACCGTCAATGGTGTCAAGGGCAAAAATCTCAAGAATTGAGTGTTGCTTTGCTTTATGCTTCTGCTTATGGAAATACAGCAATTCTGGCAAATGCGATCGCTCAAGGTTTGATCCAAAATGGAGTTAATGTCGAATCAATCAACTGTGAATTAGCCGATTCTGCGGAGATTAACCGCATTGTAGAAACCTGCGATGGCTTGATTATTGGTTCACCCACTTTAGGCGGCCATGCACCGACTCAAATTCAAACTGCTTTAGGAATAGTTCTCTCGGTGGCAGCTAAAACTAAGTTAGCAGGGGTGTTTGGTTCTTACGGTTGGAGTGGCGAGGCAATTGATTTAATCGAAAGCAAGCTCAAAGATGCTAATTATCAACTAGGATTTGAAACAATTCGCGTGCGTTTCAGTCCGACTCCTGAGATTCTTCAGCAGTGTCAAGAAGCAGGTGCTTTTTTTGCCCAAAACTTGAAGAAAACTAAAAAGCTGCGGACTTCCCGCCAGATTGTCACAGAAACCCATATAGATCGTACCGAACAAGCGGTGGGTCGGATCGTTGGTTCTCTGTGTGTTGTGACAACTCGTGATGAAGAAACTCACAAAGGGGTTTTGACTTCTTGGGTATCTCAGGCAACTTTTAACCCGCCTGGAATTATGATTGCGATCGCTAACGAGCAAAATGCAGATTTAATGCATCATCCCGGCGATAAATTTGTGCTGAATATCCTTAAAGAAGGAAGAAATATCCGCCGCTATTTTTCTCGTCACAGCACTTTAGGGGATAATCCTTTTGCAAATCTTGACACAAAAACTGCTCTTAATGGTTGTTTAATTCTGAATGAGGCATTAGCCTATTTAGAATGTACGGTGCAAAATCAGCTTGAATGTGGCGATCGATGGTTAATTTATGCCGTCATCGATCGCGGTGAAGTGTTGGCAAATGATGGTGTCACGGCTTTAGAACATCGGAAATCTGGCAGCTATTATTAATCTGACCGAGACAATTTTAGATTTTAGATTTTGGATTTTGGATTCAACTCAAAATCTGAAATCTAAAAAAGGTTTCAAGCCTCTCCCTAAATGGAGAATATTTCAAAAAATCATCATTGAAGCCTCTTCTTTAAAGGAGAGGTTAATCCTTGCATCGTAAATCCTTTCATCCAAAATCGACGTGACTGTTCACTCTTGTCTAACAATACCTCTTTCTGGCGTTGCTGAATCAAGGGATGATTCTTGTAAGGTGGGCTACACGAGAGCTCTTAAAATACAAGGGACGGGCTTTTCGGCCCATCCCACAAAACTAGCAAAATTATCCCGCTTTCTCTGCAACGCCCTCTTTCTTTGTAAAGCTACGGTATACACACAAGTCATTTAGAGTTGCAATAGCATTGTTTCGCCTGACAATGCGATTGTTTCACCTGACAATAAACTCATTATTGATTGCACGAACGACCGCGTTATATATTTTAATATTATCAAAAATTGATTTTTTATAATCTTAGATAATACTTTAATGTTATTTTTATATATCTCAAAAGTAAAAACTTTAAAAGTGTTTATTTTTGTAAAAAATATATGGTAAAGTACCACTTATCAAAACTATAGTGTATCTAGAAAGTTTAAGTAGTTTAAAAATTTCAAAAAGTAGTTTTTCAAGCAATGAAGTCTTTCCTAACGACTAAGTAATTGTTAAAATCGCAATTTTGAGCTTAATAAAAGCTGCAACTACTCTAAGCCTATACATTGGCTTAGATATTATTATATGAATGAATTCCGTACAAAGAAATTTTGTACGGCAGCAATTCGCGTATTAAATTCTTGATAGCTTGCTTTAGCAAGTTAGCTTTAGCTTGTGAATAATACAGTATTCGCAACAAAACAGTGGTGTTTTCTTTTGTGTGTGAGGAACGGGTGTGAATTACTACAAGTTAATGTGTACCAAAAAAGTCAGTTGGCTGTGCTTACTTACTGCTTTAATTTCGCTGGGTGCATCTCCTGTAAATGCTCAATCAATTGCTGATAATATTGTAAACAATTTTGAGAGTGCAGACAAAGACAACAATAGCGGAATTTCAACTAATTTTAATTCTTTAGAATCGAATGCGATCGCTCAAGTAAACTCTGTATCTCAATTATCTGATGTTAAGACAACAGATTGGGCTTTTCTTGCACTGCAATCGGTAGTGGAACGTTACGGTTGTATTGTAGGATATCCTGACAGTACTTATAAAGGAAATCGTGCCTTAAGCCGTTATGAATTTGCTGCGGGATTGAATGCTTGCTTAGATAGAATCAACGAATTGATTGCTACTAGTACTGGTGATTTAGTTAAGAAAGAAGATTTAACTACTCTCCAAAAACTTCAAGAACAATTTGCATCTGAACTTGCAACATTGCGTGGTCGAGTAAATGCCTTAGAACCTCGCACAGCTACCTTAGAGAAGCAACAGTTTTCTACCACAACTAAACTTAATGGCGAAGCGATTTTTTCTTTATCCACAGCCACAGGTGGAGAACCAGGCAGCCAAGATGCTAAATTAGTCTTCAATAATCGCGTCCGGCTCAATCTTACCAGCAGTTTTAACGGCAGTGATTTGTTGATTGTTGGACTTCAAGCTTACAACTTCAGATCGAGCGGTTCATTTTATGAAAGAGGAACCATTCAAGGCCAATTACTGCCAAATTCAAGTTTTCTTGGTGCAGGTTCAACCAAGTTAAGCTTTGAACCTCAATTTCCTGGCTTTAACCCCCAGACATTACAACCCGATGGCGGAGCAAACTCAGTTAGTCTTTACAAGCTAGCTTATGTCTTACCGTTATCTCAGAAATTCGTTGTCTTTGCTGGAACCAACCAATGCAGAGATTACAGATGTTTTTCCTGCCATCACTCCCTACGCCAGCGATAGCCAAGGTGCAATCTCTCGATTTGCAGGTTACAACGCTGCTGTCAGAATGACAGGAGGCACTTCTGGTACGGGTTTATTAGCGGGTGCTGGTTTCTTGTGGAATCCTTCAAAACAAGTCGGACTTGGAGTGATTTATGGTAGTGGTTCGGCTCCAATATCAGAAGATCGCGGTCTTTTGAACACACCTTTAGGAGCAGGTGTCTTTAACGGTACACAAGCGATCGCTGCACAACTGACCCTCAAACCAATCTCAACTATTGATATCGGCATCAACTATGCACACAGCTACCACACAATTAACATTTTAGGTACAGGCTTGGGTAGCGCTGATATTGCTTCTATTCGATTTACTCCCAATGCAGCACAGCTGGCGAGGTTTGGTGGTGACGCGACACTAGCAACTCTTGATGAGCCAATCACTGTAAATTCTGTAGGTGCAACAGTAACGTGGCGGTTTGCGCCGAAAACATCCCTGTCACTATCAGGTGCATTGCTTTTTGCTAATCTCTTGAATGTAGATGCCTCAACAACCTTTAGTAGCTGGTCGGCTGGGTTGCATTTTAGAGATATATTCCATGAAGGGAACACCGCCGCCGTCATTTTTGGACAACCGCTTTACCGAGAATCTGTAGCAGGAATTGCTTCTCGTCCAGAAGACGCGACTCCCTATCATTTAGAAACATTTTATAACTATCGGGTTAATGACAATATCTCCATTACCCCTGGTGTATATTTCATCTTCAGCCCGGAAGGCTTTAGTGCTAATGACACAGCAATTGTAGGCGCACTTCGCACAACTTTTACTTTCTAGTAGTTCGCTTTCGTCACGCAAGCGGGGTAAAGGGTAAGGGGCAGAGGTAAAGGGGAAAGAAATAGAATTTTCCCTTTACCTTTAACTTTTTCCCTAAGAATGCAAAAATATATTTTTGCAAGAGGTCTCTTAACTTGGCACCAAGGGCAGGATACCTACCCTAATACTCTAATTTGCTACTGCTTCAGCAGGAGCTGCCTCAGCAGCAGTTGTAGGTAAATAAACACTAACTTTTTTACGAGTTTTGCCCTTTCTCTCAAAGGTTACAACACCATCGATTAAGGCAAACAAAGTGTCATCGCTACCAATACCGACGTTGTTACCAGGGTGGAATTTAGTGCCGCGTTGACGCACGAGAATGTTTCCTGCACGTACAACTTGACCGCCATAGCGTTTGACACCCAGACGTTGAGCATTAGAATCACGACCGTTGCGTGTACTACCTGTTCCTTTCTTATGAGCCATGATTTCCTCTTGTGTATCTACTTCTTTTATTATTCAGCAGCGGTTTCAACTTCTTCAGCAGCAGTGTTATCTAGAACGGGGGTTTCCTTCTCCGGTTCTCCTTGGGCAGCAAACACTGCACCATTGAGGGTGATGGAATCAATCATAAGTCTGGTAATTTCCTGACGATGCCCCCGTTTTTTGCGGGTTTTCTTTTTCGGCTTCATTTTGTATACCAGGACTTTACGACCTCTGTAATGTCGCATTACAGTCCCTTCTACAGTCGCACCTGTTACTAATGGCTGTCCAATGGTGACTTCGCCATCGTGCTGCACGAGTAATACGGAATCTATTGTAACTTTTTCATCTGGTTCGATCGCCAGCAGTTCAATGTCGTAAAACCGCCCTGGCTCTACTCGTATTTGTTTGCCGCCAGTTTCAATAATCGCGTAGGTCATGGAATTGTCCTTGAGGTTGCCGTACAGGTAGCTGGTTTTTATCTCCTGTGGAGATGCTTTTGCCAGCCTTTGTAATATGTCTACCTGATCCGAGCAGGAATTAGACAGACAATCTAACATACTATTTTATTAATAGGCGTCAAGTCAAGCTCTAAATTGCTATCTGGTCAGCCTGAAGATGAGAAATCAGTTAATTACTTTGTGCGATCGCTCATTTTCCAAGGGTGGGGAGAAATTAGCCAACTGTCGTCATAAGTATAGACATAGCCCACTTGCACGAATGGAAATTGTATTTATCAGAACTCAAAATAAATATTTTTTAGATAAAAATTGCTACTATCTTAGGGCTGAATCTGCCAAAAATTAACATTAGTTAGTATTAGCTTAAAACTTATATTTTTTTATCAAAATCAACACATTTTTCTTCTTTGTTTTAAGATGAGATATACAGTGTATCATCTAGAAATTCTTTACAAAAGTTAGTGAATTCTCAAAAGTTAAACTATTACATTCAAACCTGATGTTTCAAACAGGAGATTGATTGTCATGACACAGGAAAATGCTGCCCGACTTTTTGAAGCTGTAAAACAAGATCAAGCGTTACAGGAAAGACTTAAAGCAACAGCCGATCCAGAAGCCTTCATCAAAATTGCTCAAGAGCGTGGCTATGATTTCAACGCCAAAGAACTGGATAGTGAAATCAGCAAATTATCTGAAGAAGATTTAGCCGCCATCGTCAACCCAGGATGGGGGAATAGACGCCACATTAATCCTAGATAATTTCTGTTCTAGGAAACCGAAAGTATAGAAACAACTGATTGACAAGTTTCGCTCCTCAAGGGGATACTGTTGCGTCATCTCCTTTAGGGGTATTCCTGTTAAACACAAGGCTCAAATCCCTGATTTCCTAGAGAAGTCGGGGATTTTATTGTTTGCAAATGATTAAGTAGAGCTGTTATGTACCAATTATCAGCTTTATTTATGCTGTGACAGTATCTATGCAAAATCTGAAGAGAGTTAAAAATCCTTTCTCTACTATCCATCTCGCCACCTGCTTAATTCATGAGTTAGGATGACTATATTTTAATCAGATGATATGAAAAGAATAGAAGTTGAGCAAAGAACTATTTTAATTGGTTTGGCTGGTAGCCACGGCTATGGTTTAAATCGTCCTGATTCCGACTTTGATTATCGGGGAGTATTTATTGCGCCCAAAAGGTACTATTTGGGATTCGATCGGATAGAACAAAAAGATACTGGTTGGGATGAACCAGGAATATTTCCATTCATTGATGGTAACAAAGACACGGTTATATATGAATTAAGAAAAATCCTCCAGTTATTAGCAGGCGCAAATCCCAATGTTTTAGAATTGCTTTGGTTGAATAACTATCCTTTTTTAAACGCAGTCGGACAGCATTTAATAGATCGTAAACAGTTATTTTTGAGCAAGAAGGTAAAACATACTTACACTGGTTATGCCTTTGCCCAAATCAAAAAGATGGAAACTCATCGTAAGTGGTTGTTAAAGCCACCGCAAAAAAAACCGCTACCATCTGACTTCGCTATAGAAGACGAAGCACCTCTGAGCAAAGATGAGCTAAATGCTTTTTTAGAGTATCTTTATAACTTAATTAGAGGACGGATTGAGTTTTTAGAAGAAGCAGAACAATTATATGAATTGCTGACAGCAGATATTGATTTTAAAGGAGTATTAAAACAATATGCTTTACCCGATGAAACTTTGGAATATACCCAAAAGTTAACCAATAGCCGTAAAGATTTTATTCGTCTGCTTCAGAAAAGTCAAAGCTATCAAATAGCTTTAAGAGAATGGAAGGCTTACTTATCTTGGCAGGAGAATAGAAATCCGGCTAGGGCAGAAATGGAAAGAAAATCGGGTTTTGACCTCAAACATGGAATGCACTGCATTAGATTGTTACGCAGTGGAGTAGAAATATTGCGGCGAGGTGAAGTGATTGTAGATAGGAGAATAGCTGGTGATGTTGAGGATTTAAAAGCTATTTTAAAAGGTGAGTATTCTTATGAACAGGTGATGAAAATAGCAGAAGATTTAGTCGCCGAAATGGAAGTTGTTTGCGAACAATCTGCCCTACCTCATAAACCTGATTTGGAGCAAATTAATGACTTGTGTATGGAATTGGTGGAAATGCAAAAATGGAGTCATTAGTCATTAGTCATTAGTTATTGGTGCTTAAAAAAAACAAATAACAAAGGACAAAAAATAAATGACTAATGACAAATTTTAAAGAGTGTACATTAAATCAGCAAAGCCATAGAGGCTGATGATGAGTAATAGGAATGCTGTTAGTTGGGTAATTCGTGTTTGGGGTGAGGGAGCGATCGCTTCCCGCACTAAGATGGAAATAGATGCCCCAACTACTAAGCTCAAGCCTAAGATTAAATAGGGTATGTCAGGTAAAACACTGGCTATTGCCAGCATTGCGATCGCTAATAAGAGCATCAATAATTCTACAAACCTGGGCGGGTTGTATTGACTAGATAAAACAAAGCTGTTGAACCAAAAAGACCAAAATCTCATATTTCAGTACTAAGTTAAGAGTTAGGAGTTAAGAGTTAAGAGTTAGGAGTTATATCTAGTCAGTGCTGATTGAGGAATTAAAGTTGTGAGATATGAAGCAGCTTTCCATTCAAAACTCTTAACTATTAATTCTTCATCGGAGGCGGAGCGTTTCCGGCTCCGCTCCTAACTTTTAACCCCTAGCTCCTAATTTTTGACCTGTGCCGTTCTTTTGTGCAGTATCACTTTCTGGTAGTTCAACGCCAAAGACGCGGCTAAAAACTTTGGCGACTTTGTAGCCAGAATCAATCGATTCTAAAGGGTCTTTCCGCAGTCTGTGACGCAAACATAGCGTAATTACACGATGAATATCATCAACTGTAACTTCAGTGCGTCCTTCATAAGCTGTTAAGGCTTTGGCAGCGCGGTTACTAACAATGTCACCCCGCAAACCATCTACATCTAGTTCTGAACAGACTTCAGAAATTTTCACCCGCAGATCGTAGTCAATTTTCACTTCTGGCAAAAGCTGTTGAGCATTGACAATTTGCTGTTGTAATGCTTCTTGCTGGGGTTTATAATTTTCGAGAAATACTGGCGGGTTTTGGTCAAAATCCGCCCGTTGTTCTACGATTTGCACCCGCAAAGCTGGTTCTTTTACGGTGTGAATTTCTGCGTGCATCCCAAAGCGATCGAGTAGTTGGGGGCGTAGTTCGCCTTCTTCTGGGTTTCCAGAACCCACAAGCACGAAACGCGCTGGGTGACGGATAGAAATACCTTCTCGTTCTACAGTGTTCCATCCACTAGCAGCGGAGTCGAGTAACACGTCTACAAGGTGGTCATCTAGTAAGTTGACTTCATCCACATAGAGAATGCCCCGGTTTGCCTTTGCCAGAAGTCCCGGTTCAAAAGCTTTGACACCTTCAGATAAAGCTTTCTCGATGTCGATTGTGCCACAAACTCGGTCTTCTGTAGCTCCTAGCGGCAGGTCTACCATTTGGACTTTTTTGTGAACTATGGGAATTTCCGCCCCTTGTTCTAACAGTTGGCGGACTTCATCGCTCATCAAGTCAGGGTCGCTAGGATCGCTACTGAAGGGGTCATTAGCAACCACAGAAATTTCTGGTAGCAGATCCGCCAGCGCCCGAATAGTTGTGGATTTCCCGGTGCCGCGATCGCCCATAATCATTACACCCCCAATTTTGGGGTCAATCACGTTCAATAGCAGCGCCAGTTTCATTTCTTCCTGGCCCACAATTGCCGTAAAAGGAAATACTACGCGACGCGCACTTGCCGTGGATTGAGCAGTTGGACTCACTAAATTACCTTAACAATATTTTTCTTATTACAGTTCTTTATTGTGACACAGGTAGGGCATGGGGGAATGTGAAGATCGGGAGCAGGGGGCAGGGGGAGAAATCAATTCAAAATTCAAAATTCAAAATTCAAAATTAAAGAACTTCTGCCTCCTCTTTCCCAATGCCCAATGCCCAATACCAATATCTGTTGGGCACAAATACTTATTAGCTGCGTCAACTACCTTAATTTGTCTGTTTTAGTTTTTTGGTGCAGAAGTTCCATAAGCAAGGAACGAACAACTACCAACTCATCAATTCTGTACTAAGCATAAATACTTGTAGACTATATGGGTAGTAGATTCGAGCGTAAAAGCGAGCAATGGCGTGTGTGGGTAGCTAATGCATCATTCAAATTTATGAAATCATCTTTTATTGTCCAAAGTTGGCGGCGACTACTCAAGTTTCTTTTTCCGATTCTCATTTTAATATCCTTTGTTAGTGTATTGCTGGTGGACAGTTTCACCCCTGGGATCGTTGAAGGTGGGCGCTTCAGCGCCATCGCACAGATACCTCGTCAGGAAATTCGCGGGGTTTGGATGACCACTAATGATTTTGACACACTCAAAAATCGAGACAAGGTGCAGGATGCAGTGAGTCAACTGCGGCGGATGAATTTCAACACAATTTATCCTGTGGTGTGGAATTCTGGCTATGTGATGTATCCTAGTGCCTTAGCACAACGTGTAGGTATTCAACCTTTTGTCTACAAAGGTTCAGATGGACATGATATTCTGGCAGACTTGATTACTCAAGCCCATCGCCAAGGATTGCTAGTGATTCCCTGGTTTGAGTTTGGTTTCATGGCTCCCCCAACCTCAGAACTAGCAATGAATTACCCGGATTGGTTCACACAAAAGCAAGATGGTAGTCAAACTTCAAACAGTGCGGCTGGTGAAGTGATGTGGCTCAATCCGTTCCATCCAAAAGTGCAACAGTTCATCACTAATCTTGTGCTAGAAACTGTTACCCAATATGATGCCGATGGCATTCAGTTTGACGATCACATGAGTTTGCCTCACGAGTTTGGCTACGACCAATATACAGTTGCTTTGTACACCAAAGAAACGAAGAATTCTCCCCCAAAAAATTCCCAAGATGCGGCATGGGTAAAGTGGCGGGCAGATAAAATTACGGCATTCATGGGAAAACTTAATCAAGCGGTGAAGCAGAGAAAACCCCAGGCGATTTTCTCTGTTTCTCCTAATTACTATGATTTTGCTTACAAGTTTCACTTGCAAGATTGGCTAGGTTGGATGCGACAAAATATTGTGGACGAGTTAATTGTGCAAATTTATCGTCCGGATCTAAAAAGTTTTGTGGCAAATATTTCCCGCACAGAAATTCAAGAAGCGCAACAAAGAATTCCAACTGGAGTTGGGATTATGACAGGGTTACGAAATAACCCTGTTCCCATACAGCAAATCAAGTCTCAGGTGCGGGCTGCCCAAGAACGGGGTCTAGGCGTAACTTTCTTTTATTATGAAAGTCTTTGGAACAACAATCTAGAATCTTTAGCTGAACGACAAGCTGGATTTGCAAATCTTTTTCCATCTCCGGCACTCCGCGCCAGAGCTGAATAACTTTTCTGTTTAAGATAATGTTAATAAGTTCGTAGTAAAAACTTTAGTCCTTATTTTATAAGCACTAAAGTGCTTACTACTGGACTTTAGACTAAAAAAGAGCGATCGTGTTTTTAGCAGCTAGTGGAAAAAATAAAAGGATGCCTGTAATAACAAGCACCCCGTAACGGAAGATGAAAAAAGCACAACCAATTTTCATCTACCCCGTTATGGATGTT